>VGXK01000007.1 GCA_016873355.1 Phycisphaerae bacterium
GCGGCATCGGCGCATCTTAGAGCGATGACGCATCCGTCGCCGAGTGCCGGGCCCCCGACTCCGGAGCGGAGTCGCCGGCGGCGGCCGCCGGTTACCATCGCCCCAATGCGCTACGACCTGCTGCGACGACTCTGCGAGACGCCGGGAATCGCCGGACGCGAGGAGCGAGTTCGAGACCTGGTGCGGGACGAGATCAAGGACCTCTTCGACACGGTCGAGGAGGATCGACTCGGTTCGCTCATCTGCACGCGCGGCGGTTCGAGCGCCGCGCGGCGCCGGCGCGGCGTGCGCGCGGCGAGCGGGAAGAAGAGCGGCGGAAGCGGCGGCGACGCTCCGCGCGTGCTGCTTGCGGCGCACATGGACGAGATCGGCTTCTACGTGCGGCACGTCGACGAGCAGGGCATGATCTGGCTCAATCCCGCCGGTGGCTTCGACGCTCGCAATCTCTTCAGCCGTCGCGTGACGGTCGTCACCGGCGGCGGCGACCATCCCGGCGTCATGAATCCGGGCGGCAAGCCGATCCACATCTCGAGCGAGGCGGAGCGATCGAAAGTGCCGGGACTCGAGGAGTTCTTCGTCGATCTCGGCCTCGACGCGGCCGAGGCGCGCCGCGCCGTCAAGGTCGGCGACTTCGTCGTGCCGAACGAGCCGTGCTTCGAGACCGACCGCAAGTTCGTCGCCAAGGCGATCGACAACCGCGTGGCGTGCTTCATTGCGATCGAGGCGATGCGGCTGTTGGCGAAGCGGCGATCGTCGCATCGATGCGAGATCGTCGTGGCCTTCACCACGCAGGAGGAGGTCGGGCTGCGCGGCGCGGCGGTGGCGGCGAATTCGGTCGGCGCCGACATCGGCGTGGGAATCGACGTCAATCTCGCGTGCGACACGCCCGGCGTTCCCGAGACGCAGCGCGTGACGCAGCAGGGCTCGGGGGCCGCCATCATGATCCAGGACTCGTCGATGATCTCGGATCACCGCCTTGTCGACGAGGTCTGCGGCGTGGCGCGGCGTCATCGCATTCCGCATCAGCGCGCGGTGCTGCCGCGCGGCGGTCAGGATGCCGGCGCGATCCAGCGGGCCGGTCGCGGCGCACGATGCATCGCGGTGGGGCCGGGCACGCGCTACATCCACACGGTCACCGAAATGGTCGACAAGCGGGACGTGGAGGCGGTCGTCGAGCTGCTCGCGGCGTGGCTTCCGACGGTGGCGTGAGTCCCCCGGTTTCCGCTATCATCGTCGCCCCATCGCCTCCGAATCGGTCGGAGGCCCCGGCTGCGGCCGGTGACCGCGATGGCGGCGTCGTGGACCCGAGCGAGGGTTCGCGTCGCCTCGACGGACGATTCCGCCGGAAGATTCCATGAGCCAGTTCCAGGCCCCGCCCCCGCAACTCGAGCGCCGCATCGGCGCCGACGGACGCCTCTGGGTCGACTTCAAGTCGGTCGACGAGCTGCGTCGAATGATGACCCCCAACGGCAAGATCTACTCGCGCAAGCGGCTCGCGCTGACCTCGCGCGAGCAGAAGGCGGTGGCGCAAGCCATCAAGCGGGCGCGCTTCATGGCGCTCCTGCCGTACACGAACGCGTCGCTCTAGAGCGGTTCCTCCTCATTCGTAGCGATCTGGCGGGCTGCGACTTCGTGTGGCATCGTCGGGCTCCATCGGCGGATCCTCGAGATCCGCCTGCTTCGCCCTCCTTGCCACACTCGTCTCGCCAACGCCAGCTCGCTACGCCTGAGTCGTCACCGCTCCAAGTCGGACGACGATCGCGACGCGACGCGCCGCCTGATCGCGCCGTGCCTGCGCGCTCGAGGCGCGGCCTCGCTTCGGGTCAGCGGAAGATCCGCGCGATCCACCGGCGCACGCGCCGCGCCGCGAGACGCGCGTGCATCGAGACGCCCGTCGCCCATCGCCCGGCGCGCGCGAGCCAGAGCCGCGTGCGAAGGTGGCGGAAGCCCGAATCGTTCGGCCATGTGGTCAGCCCGCGTGTGATCCACGACTTCGCCTGCTCGAGCTCGCCGCCGTCGAGCGTGGCGAGCGCCAGGTTGTGGATCGCCTGCGCACACTCGGGCTCGAGTTCAAGCAGCCGCAGCGACGCCTCGGCGCCGCCCGATCGATCGCCGGCGCGGAATCTCGCGTACGCAAGCTGACGCCAGAGCGCCGCCTCCTCGGCGTGCTGCGCCACCGCGTCGCGCAGCACGAGCGCGGCCTCCGCGAAGAGGCCCGAGTCGAGCAGCAGGCCGCCGACGCGAACGGCCGACTCCGGCGTCTCCGTGAGCGACTCCTCGACCGCCAGGTGCGCCCGCAGCCGGCTTCGCGCGGCGTTGACGTCGCCGAGACGCTGGTACGCCTCCGCGAGCTCGAGATTGATCGAGGGATACTCGGGGTCGAGCCGCTGCACGAGCTCGAACTCGACGACGGCCTGATCGGGGCGACCCGTCTGAAGCGCGAGATCGCCGAGCGACCAATGCGCCATCGCGTTCGCGGGCTCGAGCTCGACCGCGCGCGAGAACTTCTCCGCCGCCTCGGGAAGTCGATCGAGCTCGACGAGAATCGCGCCGAACTCGAGGATCGTCTCCACGTTGCCCGGATCCTCGCGAAGCTCCTGGAGCAGGAGCTGCACCGCCTTCTGAGGCTGGCCGTCGGCGGACATCACCGCCGCGAGCCGTGCGCGGACGCGCGGAAGGCTCGGATCCTGGCGGATCGCCTCGCGGAAGCACCACGCGGCGCGATCGTGCAGTCCGCGCGAGAACAGGGACTCGCCCATGGCCGAAAGGCAGCGCGGCATCTCCTCGAAGCGCTGCTGCGCCACGAAGTAGATCGTCTCGGCTTCCTCGTGACGGCCGAGGCTCGAGAGCGCGTCGATGCGCTGCGAGTAGGCGAGCTCGTTTCCCGGATCGATGCGGGCGGCCGACTCGAGCAGCGTCAGCGCCTCGTCGTGCCGGCCGAGCCGATTCGCGCAGCCGCCGCCGGCGAGAAACGGCTCGGGCGCTCCCGGCTCGAGCTCGATCGCACGCCGAAAGCAGGAGAGCGCCTCTTCGTCGCGTCCCGCCGCCTCGAGCGTCAGACCGAGATTGAACTGCCATTCGCCGCGGTCGGGATCCACGGCGAGCGCCTTGCGGAGTTCCGCTTCCGCTTCTGGAAACCGGCCCCGCTCGAAGAGTTCGTGCGCACGATCGGCATGCTCCTCCGCCTCGTGCCACTCGCCTTGCCACTCCTTGCCCGCCATCGCGTGCCCATGCTAGCCGCTACGATCGGATCGAGGCATGGAGGTCGACCGGACTCAGAGACTGCTTGAGAAGCCCCGCGTCGCCGAGACCGAGCGACGCCGACACGCGAAGCCGGAGCCGGTCGAAGGCAGCGAGGGTTCTGAAGAAGTCTCTCGGGCTCCGTCCCTTCGAGGGACGGCCCGCGATCGTGGGCTCGCCGTGCTGCTGCTCATGTTCGGTTCCGCGTGGTGGGCGCCCGATCCGGCGCTCGCCGACGCGCGCGCGAGCGCGGCGCCGCCGCCGGCGGCCGGCATGCCGGCTCGTGCAGCGCCGGGCGACGCCGCGGCGACGATGCCGCAGGCGATCGACGATCTGCCCGCCCCGATTGGTCCGCCGCGCCCCGGCGCCGAGATCGATCCCGATCTGCAATGGCTGCGCTCGATCCTCCAGAACGCCGCGAACCCGCAGGAGGTTCGCGTCGGCGCGGCGCAGCGGATCGTGTCGCGGGGCTCGTCGGATTCGCGGCGCATCATCGACGAGGCGCTTCGCTCCGCGGATCCCGGGCAGATCGACGCCGTCACCTCGGCGCTCGACGAAGAGGCGCGGCAGCGCCCGCCGATGCTCGACGCGCTGCTCGTGGCGCTCGCGTCGGCGCCGCGCGAGGTGCAGCCTCGCATCGCGCGCCTGCTCTCGCGCGAAGGAGAGACCGCCGGCGAACGCGTGGCGCAGATCGCGCTCGACGCGTCGCTCTCCTCGCCCGAGCGTCTCGGCGCGATCGTGGTGCTCGGTCAGATCCGAGGTCGCGATCCCGTGCCCGATCTCATGACGCTGCTCGATGAGAAGCGGCGGGAGCCCCCGGAAATCGTGCGCGAGGCGTGCGATTCGCTCGAGCGATCCACGGGACAGCGGCTCGGCAGCTCTCCGGACGCGTGGCGCCAGTGGTGGGCGGCGCGCCGCACGGCGCCGTCGCAGGAACTTCTGGTCGCGGCGCTCCGCGAGCAGCTGGCGCAGCTCCAGAAGCAGTTGGACGCGGAGGCGGAGCGCAGCTCGAAGCTCACGGCGCGACTGCGGCAGTCGTTCATCGATCTGCTGCCCGCGCTCGGTCCGGCCGAGCGTGCGGAGCGCCTCGGCGCCATGATCGACGACGAGCTCCCGGAGGTTCGCAACCTGGGACTCGGCCAGGTCGAGCGATTGCTGCGGAACGGCGAGCGCCCCACGGAGTCGCTCAGCGCGCGCGTGATGGACCGGCTCACGGATCGCGTGCCGTCGATCCGCTCCCGCGCCGTGCGATTGCTCGACGACATGGCGGCGCCGCGACTCGAGGAGCGTCTCGCGGAGATCCTTCCCGCCGAGAGCGATCCCGGAGTGGCGGAAACGATGCTGCGCGTGATGGCGCTGCGGCCGGCCGAGGCGTCGTGGGGACCGATCGAGGCGAGGCTCGGCGAGCCCGCGCTTGCGGAGGTCGCGGCGATGGCGCTGAATCGCCTCGTCGACGCCGGCCTCGCCCCGAACGGATGGGAAGCCGACGCGATCGATCGCGTGCGCGAGGGCGTGAAGCTGCGGCCGACGCCGGAGCTCGTGCGCCTGCTGGCGGTGGCGGGCGGCGATCCCGAGCGCGAGATCGTGGTGCGGCTGCTCTCGGATCAGGATGAGTCGATTCGGGTCGGCGCCGCGGAGGGGCTGCGCCGCTCCGGGCGTCGTCGCGCCGTGATCGAGCGAGCGGCCGCCGATCCGGCGATCTACGCCGTCGCGATGCAGGCGATCGCGGATCAGCCCGCCTCGGCGGCGGTCGTGGCGTCGATGCTCGAACACCCGCCGAAGGCGGAGCAGGCGGCCGACTGGAACGCCGCCATGCAGCGCGTGATCACGGCGTTGCCCGCCAAGGAATGCCTCGCCGTGGACGATCGCATCCGCGAGCTTCCGTATCTCGAGCCGCGCGTGCGCGAAGCCGGACTGCGGACGGGGCTCGCGCCGGGAAGCGCCGCGAACGGAAGCGGACTCGATGCGGCGACGAGGCAGGAGATGGTGGGTCGACTCGCGGATCTTCTGCTCGACGGAGGCGACGGAGCGGGCGCGCTTCGGCTGCTGCGCGAGAGCGGCGTCGACACGAACGGTTCGTTGAAGCCGCGGCACTTCCGCGCGGCGGTGCTCGAAGGCGAGTACGAGCTGGCTGCCACGCTCGAGGCGAGCGCATCGGCCTGGATTTCGCTGCTCGAGTCGATGGCGACGCTTTCGCCGCGCGACGCGAGGTCGCTCGCGGACGAGATCTCGCTGCGATTCGCGTCGACGATGACGGAGCCGGAGAAGGCGCGGCTTGCGGCGGTGGAGCGCACGCTCGGCGGAACCGCGGCCTCGGGTTGACGCATTGGCGCGACGCGGGCGGCCGCGGCCGGCGCGTCGCGCGCGATCAAAGTTGCCGATCGACCGTTGACTTCGGTCCGCGCGCCGATAGCCTCGGCGTGCGATCGAGTCCGGGACCAGTCGATCGCGTCTTCGATCCGGGCCCCATTTCTTGCGGCGACCACCGATCGCCGCTCAACTCAGGCGCACGCCGGTGCGCCGAAAATTCCAGGAGGTCGGTCATGCGGTATCGAATTGGATGTCGATTGCATCTCAGTCTCTCTCTCTCTCTCTCTCTCTCTGCGCTTGCGGGACTTACGACTGAGGCGCACGCTGGCGAGTGCGACGACAACGGGATTCGCTATGTGCGTCCGGGTGGGAGTCCCACGAACTCTGGCTTCTGCTGGGAGGAAGCGTTCGACAAACTCGAGGATGCGCTTGACGACCTGAATGAGGCGAACTCGGGTGTAATCGAAATCCACATCGCGCAGGGGACCTACAAGCCACCCAGCGGGAGTCAATCATTCCTGATCTCGAAGGCCTGCGTCATCCGAGGTGGGTACGAAGGCGACCCGGACAATCCGGCGAGCTGGAACCCACAAACTTTTGTGACGACGCTCAGCGGTGACCTCAACGGCAACGACGACGGCACGCAGAAGTATCTGCTTGACAACGCCCGGCATGTGCTTGAAGCGACTGCGTTCCTGGACGCCGGCGAACTTCACATCGAGGGATTGACCATCGAGCGGGGCTGCGCCGGATTCAATTCGACGAACGTCAAGTTCGGCGGTGGCCTCTTGGTTCACGGACAATTCGTGGAGGTCGAGGTCTTCGTCGAGGATTGCATCTTCCGGGACAATCGAGCGTCCGCCGGCGGCGGCGCCATCGCAAGTTGGAGCGGCACCTTCGCGCAAATCTCTGCGGAGGAGGAAAACCCCAGTGCAACGACGGGCGCGCCGGTGCGTGTGCGCCGTTGTCGCTTCCAGTCCAACATCCTCCATTCCGCGATCGACGACGATGGGCCCGCAACCCTGTACCACGAGTTCGGCGGGTGCGCCGTTTTCAGCGACGCCGATCTGCGCATCGTGCAGTGCGACTTCGTCGGAAATCGGAACGAGGACGAAGCTTCTCCTCACGGAGGCGCCGTCTTCGCATGGAGACCCGCGACTCTGCTGCGCGTCGTCAATTCCTCGTTTGTCGAGAACGAGGTGCAGGCCAACGGCCTTCCGATTCCGGTGGCGGGTGCCGTCCTTGCGTGGGGGACCGAGGAGGAACCGGGAATGGCGGTCAACATCACCGGATGCCTCTTTGCGGGCAATCGAGCAGTCGGAAACGCCGGTGAGGGCGGCGCGATCGCCATGTCTTCGTCGAATGGCCAGCTCATGATCGACGACTCCACGATCGTCGGCAACGATGCCGCGGACCTGGGCGGCGGAGTCCTCACCCACGCCGATGCGACGATCACGAACTCGATTCTCTACCGGAACACCTCCATCGGATCGACGGCCGAGCAGCAGCTGTGGTACATCGTGAGCGACGGTCCGGAGGTGACCATCCGGCACTCGTGCGTCGAGGGCCTCGCCCTCGAAGAGAATGACACGAACATCAACTCCGAGCCGGCGTTCGTCGACGAGCAGGGAGGCAACTATCGGCTCAAGTGCAGTTCGCCGGCACGGGATGTCGGCAACCACAACCTTGTGCCGCTCGATGACGAGGATGTCGATGGCGACAGCTACGTCGATGAGACGCTTCCTTTGGACCTTGACGCGCGGACGCGATTGGACGGCTCGCAAGTGGACATGGGTGCGTACGAGCATGCGCTCGCGTGCAAAGGCGACCTCAACGGCGACCACGAGGTTGACGGCGACGACCTCGGCACGCTTCTGGGCGAGTGGGGCGTGTGTCCCGACTGCCTGAGCAACTTCAACTGCGACGCAGAAGTCGACGGTGACGACCTCGGCACGCTGCTCGGTGCGTGGGGCTGCTGTCCTGGATTCGACTGCGATCCGGATCCGATGCCTGAGAACTTCACGGGCGATCCGGTCTCGCCGCAGGCCTTGGCGGAGGAATTCGGATTCGAGACGGTGGAGGAGCTCGCCGAATGGCTGGCGAGCCTTGACTTCCAGACGATGAGTGCTCTGCTTGAAGGGCTGTTCGGCAGTTGACGTGTTTCGCGTGCGGGTCGGGCGTCGAGCTCGGCCCGCACGCGGTTCCATCGAAGGAATGATGCGAATGCGAACGATTTCCGCGCCGCATGCCGCGTTCCCGGTTGCCGTCGCCGCGGCGCTGCTCCTCGGCACGCGAAGTGCCGCTCAGTGTCAATACAGCGTTGTGCAGTGGTCGCCGTGGGTATGCGATTGGGACGGCAACCGCATTTACACGGGAACGGGATTGAACGATCTCGGCGCCTGGTGCGGGTACCGAAGCGCGTGCTTTCCGGAGGAGAGCCAGGTGCTGACATGGCTTCCCGTCTACTGTCCGCCCGGCGGCATACCGCAGGTGCTGCCGATGCCGCCAAACGCCGTCGAGAACGGAGCGCAAGCAGTTGGAGTCACGGCGGCGGGCGATGTCGTCGGATTCTCCTATCAAGGCACGAGTGGATCGGTGCTCAGGGGTTGTGTCTGGTGGCACGACGGCTCATTCACCGAGATCGAGCCGGCGCCGGGAGGAACCAACAGTCGTCCATGGGCCGTGAATGCTTCCGGCCTTGTCGTCGGCGGGAGCGCCGGTGATCCATATCGCTGGTTGAACGGCGTGATGGAAACGATGAACCCTGCGCCATTCACCAACGGCACCGCTTATGGAGTGTCCAGCTCCGGTGTCGTCGTTGGTTCGGCGGGCAATCCGAATGTGAACGCTCGCGCGTTCCGCTGGTACGGTGACTCCATCGATTGGCTGGAGCCGGTGCCTGGCTATCCGATCTCGGTCGCGCGCGGAGCGAACTCGTCGGGACATGTCGTCGGCTACTCGAAGATCGACAGTCCGCTGGTTCAATGGCCGACGCTGTGGACTGCAAGCGAGCCGATTGCGCTTCCCATGCCGGCGGGATACACGACGGGCGCCGCCGGCGGCATCAACGATGCGGGCGTGATCTTCGGTTCCGCTTCCGGTCCGGGTGTGCCGTCGGCACAACTGATTTGGCTCGATGGCGAGGTCTACAAGCTCAGCGACCTGCTCGCTCCGGGCTCGGCGACGCTAGGGAATGTGGTGGACATTAATGCGAGCGGTCAATTGCTGAGCGGCGGTGGGCCGAAACTCGGAACTCCGATCGGGTCGTCGATCGCCGACCTCACCGGCGACTGCTCGGTCGACGGCGACGACCTCGGCGTGCTGCTCGCGTCGTGGGGCTCGCCCGACTTCGATCCTCGCAGCGACCTCAACGGCGACGGCGTGGTCGACGGCTTCGACCTCGGCACGCTGCTCGGCGAGTGGACCATGACGAAATAGTTCGCGTTCGGACTTGTTGCACGACATGTCGGCCGAATGCAATCGCGTCGCCGGGCGAACACGCGCTCGAGTGCGCGGCTAGTCTTTCGACCCTATGCCACGAGCGAGTTCTTCGAAGGGCCGACGATCGAACGCCTCGAACGACGGCGCCGCAGCGGGCGCGAAGGGTGGACGCGCGGCGGAACGCGAGCGACGGGCGGGGGGCGACCGCCGCGAGGGGGGCGACCGGCGCGCGGGCGCCGGCGGCACGCGCCTCGAGAAGGACTCGATGGGGGAGATGCGGGTTGCGGCGGACCTGCTGCACGGCGCGACGACGCAGCGCGCCGTGCTCAACTTCCCGGTTTCGGGACGCCCCGTTCCGCCGCAATTGATCGAGGCGTACATCCTCATCAAGCGCTGCTGCGCGGAGACGAATCGCGAGCTCGGCGTGATCTCCGCGTCGAAGGCGAAGGCGATCGTCGACGCGTGCGACGAGATGCTCGGCGCGTTCGAGAGCGGTCGCCGTCGTTCGCGCGGCGCGGGCGCAGGTGCGGGCGCGGCGTCGACCGCCTGCTCGCCCGAAGTGGTCGAGCTCATGCGCCACTTCCCGATCGATGTCTTCCAGACAGGTTCCGGCACCTCGACGAACATGAACGTGAACGAGGTGATCGCGAATGTCGCGGCGCGTCGCGCCGGCAAGCCGATCGGCTCGCGCGAGGTGGTGCATCCCAACGACGACGTGAACGCGAGCCAGAGCTCGAACGACACGTTCCCGACCGCGACGCAGGTGGCCGGCAGCGCAATGATCGCGGAGAGCCTGTTGCCTGCGCTCGAGCGTCTCGCCACGGCGCTCGAACGCAAGGCGAAGGCGTGGGATCGCATCGTGAAGGTCGGCCGCACCCATCTCATGGACGCCACGCCGATCCGCATGGGCCAGGTCTTCTCCGGCTACGCGTCGGCGGCGCGCGACGGCGTCAATCGCGCGAAGGCGGCGGTCGAGGCGCTCGCGAGCAATCTGCCGATCGGCGGCACCGCGGTCGGCACGGGAATCAACGCCCATCCGCGCTTCGGCTCGCTGGTGGCCAAGCGACTTTCGGCCACGCTCGGCGTCCGCTATCGCGAGGCCCGCAACCACTTCGAGGCGCAGTCCACGCGCGACTGCGTCGTGGAGGCGAGCGGCGCGCTCCGCACGATCGCCGTGAGCCTCTCGAAGATCGCGAACGACATTCGCCTGCTCGGATCCGGTCCGCGCTGCGGTCTCGGTGAACTGAGCCTGCCCGCCACGCAGCCGGGCAGCTCGATCATGCCGGGCAAGGTGAATCCCGTCATCTGCGAGAGCGTGATCATGGTCTCCGCGCAAGTGATCGGAAACGACACCGCGATCACGATCGGCGGACTGGGCGGCGTCGGCAGCCTGCTCGAGCTCAATGTCGCCATGCCGCTCATCGCCGACAACCTGATCGAGAGTGTCTCGCTGCTCACGAACGCGTGCAACATGTTCGTCGATCGCTGCATCGACGATCTCCAGGTGAACGAGAAGACCGCCACCGGCATGGTCGAGAAGAGCCTCATGATGTGTACGGCGCTTGCGCCGGTCATCGGCTACGACCGCGCCGCGAAGCTCGCGAAGGACGCGTTCGCGAGCGGTCAGACCGTGCGCGAGCTCGCGCTCGAGCAGAAGCTCGTCGACGCGAAGACGCTCGACCGTCTGCTCGATGCCACCGCGATGACGAAGCCCGGCGGCAAGGGCCCCGGCGGCGGCTGACGGGCGAGTCGTCGATCCGGCGGCGGGCGGCGGCTGAGCACCGCACCGCTCTAGTACACCTCGAGCATGCAGCGGTGCGTCGGCCGCACGCGGCGCTTGATCTGCTCCTCGGTCCAGTCGTGCGGCGAGACATCCGCGATCTGCGAATCGCGCGTGAGGAAGCCGCGATCGAGATCGTGCTTGCCGAGCATTTGGAAGAGCCCGACCTGCATGCCCGCCAGGCCGCAGATGTAGATGAGCGTCGTCGGCGACGCGATCAGCTTCCGGAAGTGATCGAGCCGGCGTTCGAGGTACTGATGCACGTACTCGCCGCGCCCGCCGTCGTCGCGGCGCTCGCGGCTCACCGCCGTGTGGTACTCGAAGTTCGAGTGCTTCTTGGCGAGCGACACGAAGAGGTCGTCGTAGAGCAGATCCGTGCGGTACGGCGTGCCCATCACGAGATGGATGCGGCGCGTGCAGGGCTTCCATGACGCCGCGGCGGGCGAGCCCGCGGGAGGACCCTCGAGCAGCTCGCGCATGAATCCTCGGAACGGCGCGATGCCGGTGCCCGTCGCAAGGAAGAGATAGTCGTGCGCCTCGTGATCGACCGGCAACAGGAATCGCTTGCCGGCCGGACCGGACAACTGCACCGGTTCTCCTGGACGCAGATTGCACAGATAGTTCGAGCAGACGCCGAGGAAGAGGCTGTGATCGCTCGGGTCGTCGTCCTTCCTGTGCGGCGAGCGCTCCGCGATCAGCCGCTTGGGCGTGGTCGACATGATCCGGCCGAGGCCGTCCTCGCCCCAGGTGGGGCTGGCGATCGAATAGAGGCGCACCTTGTGCGGGCGACCGTGCTCGTCGACTCCGGGCGGAATGATGCCGAAGCTCTGGCCCGAGCGGAAGTTGCCTTCGAGCGGCGTGCCCGAGATGTCGATCTCCACATGACGAACGAAACTTGAGCTCTTTCCGCGCATGCAGATGGAATTGCTCGTCACGCGGCCCGTCACGGGCGCCCCGGGCATTACCAGGTGCATCTTGGCGGCGGGAAGGACGGGTTCCACGATCGACTCGGCGGCGGAGGTCATGACGGGCGTGCGTTTCGATGCGGGGCGGAACGAGCGTTGACGAGCCGAGCGGCGCCTCTGTCTGAACGAGCGATCGCTCGGTGGGGGACGGATTGCGGACGAACGGTGAAAGCCCGCTCGGCACGCATGGTAGGGGGTCCGTGTCCCGTTTTGGGCTTCGCTCCCGGCGTCCGGTCGATACAACACGCTCCGGCGCGGCGCGCGCCGAAGGACGAACGCGACACGAGGACGAGGGATCGTCAATGGACTTCTTTCGAATCGAAGGCGGGCGACGGCTCTCCGGGCGGATCGCCGTGGAAGGCAGCAAGAACGCGGCGCTGCCGCTCATGGCGGCGAGCCTGCTCACCGATCAGCCGGTGACGCTTCGCAACGTCGCCGAACTCTCCGACGTGACGAACATGGCGCGGCTGCTCGACGAGCTGGGCGTGAAGGTCGCCTTCGCGCCGGACGGCGTGCTGCTCACGAGCGAAGACGAGAACCGCATCACCGCGCGATACGACATCGTGCGCACCATGCGCGCGAGCATCTGCGTGCTCGGACCGATGCTCGCGCGCCGGCGCCGCGCGATCATCAGCATGCCGGGCGGCTGCGCCTTCGGCGATCGACCCGTCGATCTGCACCTCAAGGGAATGAAGGCGCTCGGCGCCAAGGTGGAGCTGCGAGGCGGCAACATCGTCGTGACCGCCGATCGACTGAAGGGCGCCACGATCTTCCTCGGCGGCGCCTTCGGCAGCACCGTGCTCGGCACCGCGAACGTGATGAGCGCCGCCACGCTCGCCGAGGGAACCACGATCATCGAAGGCGCCGCGTGCGAGCCCGAAGTGGTGGACCTCGCGCGCCTGCTCACGCGCATGGGCGCGAAGATCCGCGGCGCGGGCTCGCCGCGCATCGTCGTCGAAGGCGTGGAGCAGCTCGGCGGCGCCGATCACGCGGTCATGCCCGACCGGATCGTGGCCGGCACCTACGCGGTGGCCGCCGCCATGACGAACGGCGACGTGATCCTCGACGAGTTCCCCTACGACTCGCTCATCGCCGCCGTGCATTACCTCGGCGAGATCGGCGTGCACGTGGAGGTGCTCGCCGCGAACGACGATCGCACCCGCGCCACGGTGCGCGTGACGAGCGACCGCTCGCTGCGACCGGCGATGATCACCACGCAGCCGCACCCGGGATTCCCCACGGATCTCCAGGCGCAGTTCATGGCGCTGCTCTCGCTGGCGCAGGGCAACAGCATCATCACCGAGAAGATCTACCCGGAGCGATTCCTGCACGTGGCGGAGCTCTCGCGCATGGGCGCCAGGCTCTTCCGGCAGGGGCCGACGGTCATGGTCGCCGGCGGCGGCGAGTTGGTCGGCGCGCCGGTGATGGCGAGCGACCTGCGCGCGAGCGCCTGTCTCGTGCTCGCGGGACTCGCGGCGAACGGCGAGACGATCGTGAATCGCGTCTACCACCTCGATCGCGGCTACGCGCGGATGGAGCAGGTGCTCGCGAAGCTCGGCGCGGCGATCGAGCGGCTCAGCGATTCGGCGACGCCGGCGAGCGAGGGTGCGGCGAGCGCGGTCGAAGCCGCGTCAGCCCCGACCTCCGAGATCGCCGCGAGCGCCGCCGTTCCCGTCGGCGCGAATCGCTTCATGCAGGACGATCGCTGAGGCGATCGCCACGTTGAGCGGCACGCCGGGCCTCGTCGGGATGCGGACGATCTCGTCCGCGGCGTCGAGGATTCCGCGGGCAACGCCCCGACCCTCCGCACCGAAGACGACCGCCACGCGGTTCCGCAGCGAAACGCCGCCGATCGGCTTCGCATCGGGCTCGTTCTCCGCCGCCACGATCCGGTAGCCGCGACGACGAAGGAGATCGATCGCCGCGCGCAGATCGTCCGCCACCGCCCACGGGACCGTGAAGACATGTCCCATCGAGATGCGCACGGTCTTGCGCATGAGCGGGTCGGCGGAGTCGCGCGAGAGCAGCACGCCGGCGGCGCCGAACGCGGCGGCGTTGCGGAAGATCGAGCCCATGTTGTCCACGTGCACGATGCCGTCGGCGACGAGCAGCGGTGCGGCGGAACCGGCGTCGCGGCACGCGGAATCCGCCGCGGCAGGCGGCATCGCCGATCGATCGATCGCGTCGACGAGCTCGTCGGCGCCGGCGTCGGGCAGGCGCCGGCCCATCGCGAGCGCGCCGTGGTGGTGGTCGTAGCCGGAGATCCGCTCGACGACTTCGAGCGGCGCCGCGTAGACCGGGCCCGCGCCCGCGGCGTCGAGGGCGGGGCGCAGTCGCTCGAGCGCCGGCGGCGCCAGCAGCAGCGAGTGAACCTCGAGCCGGGGCGGAGCAGCGCGCGGATCGTCGCGCCCCTCGCGCCGCGCGTGCGTGGGAGCGTCGGTCCCGCTCGCCGCCGCCGGTCGCCTTCGCGCCTCGATCGCCCTCAGCCAGCGCTCGATGCAGACGGCGCTCTCCACCAGGTAGAGCCCGTGGGCGCCGCGCAGGTCGGCGTCGCGCACGTTCCGATAGGGAGCCGCGCGCGGATCGTCGAGATCCGCGAGCTCGATCACGCGGGCGCTCGAGGCCGCGTTGCTCATTCGCGCCGCGCGGCGGCGGCGTCGAGGATCCGCATCAGGTCCGCGAGATCGCGGCGATAGCGTCGCAGCGCCGGCGCGATCGCATGCTCGAGATGTCCGGCCACCTCCGGCGCGATCTCGGAGGAACCGTCCACGAGCGCCCAGTCTCCCGATTCGATCGCTTCGCGGAGCGCCTCGCCGCTCTCGGCGGCTCGATTCGCCGCCAGGATCACGGTGATGGCGTTGACGTCGGCGGCGCCGAAGGGCTGGATCAGACGGACGAGCGTCGTCACCACCTCCGGCACCCGCATGATCCAGAGCTCCGACACGCCGATCACGAACCCGACCTTCATCACGATGAGGTCGTCCTTGACCCTCGGCCAGAGGCGCCGCACGATGTCGGCGATCAGCGACGCCTGGTCGAACGACGGTCCGAGGCACTGCTTGATCGCATCGAACGACGAGCTCGGCGCCGTGAACGCCGCGGAGAGCTGCCGCCAGATCGCGCGAAGCCCGCTCCGGTCGTCGAAGGCTCCGCGCAGCTGCTCGAGCCGATCGAGCGGCGCCGCCTTGCGGTGCGGCGCGGGCGTCTCATCCCGCGCCAGCTCGAGCGTCGACGAGAGCGTGTTCCACTGCTCGCGGATCGAATCGAGCCTCGGGCCCCACGCATCGCGATCGTCGGCGATCCGTCGGCGCAGCGGATCGACCGCGTCGAGGAGCGCGGTGATGCGGCTCTCGCGCACCGGACCCCAGTACTCGCCGGTCGGGACCTCGAGCGTTCCCGTCGACTCGAGGAAGATCGCCTCGACTCCCGGAAACGCGGCGCGGATCACGCGAAGGTCGTTCGCCCCGTCGGCGCCGAGGATTCGACGAGCGGCGTCCGCGCGCGTGACGAGCCGGAGAGGCCTGAACGGGTCGGCGCGCGGCGCCCGTTGCGCCGACGGCGGCAGCGGACCGGGAATCGGCGCCGAACGACCGCCGCCCACGCTCACCACGTCGATCTCCGCGAGTCCGCTCAGCGCGTTCTGATCGAGCACGATCCGGGCGTCCTGCCGAAGTTCGACCTCCGCCGCGAGTTCGAACGTCACCACGAACCCGCCGGTGCTCGGGGCGAGCGTCGGGTCCGGCGGCTCGTCGCCATGAGCGCGGCTGGCATGATCTCGATCGATCTCGATGCGGGTCACCTGGCCCATGACCGCGCCGCCGACGCGAACGACGCTTCCCGCCTTCAGTCCCGAGAGCCCCGATTCGAAGGTGCCGTAGACCTCCCACGTCTCGAATCTCCGCCACTCGATGCCGGTGATGAGCAGCGTGGCGACGAGGGCAGTCGCGAGGAAGGCGATCACGCCCGTGCCCGTTCGTCGTGCCAGCGAATCCGTTTCGCTCGTGAAGCGCATGGAGCCGTGCCTCCGGGCCCGCGCTCAGGGAGCGCTCGTGGCCGACTGCGGCGAGGCGTGGAGAATGCGGGCGAGTTCCGTCCGCGCCTTCTCGAAGCGATCGACCGCGGCGATCACCTGCTCCTCGATGAGCCTGCGGAACGCCGGATCCTGCGCGAAGCGAGAACGCTGATCGGCGAGCACGGCGCGGAGCGAATCGCTCGCCACGTTGAGCTCGCTCGTGGCGACCGCGAAGTCCGCCGCCGCATGGTAGAGGTTCTCGTTCGCGATCTCCGCGGGCCCGGGCTGATTGAGCAGCCGCCAGGGATTGCGGCGAACCTCGAGCGTGCCGAGCTTGAGCTGCGTCGCCGCTTCGCGCGCGTTGAAGAGGAAGCTGCGGATCGTGGGGATCTCGGCGGTGAGTTCCGCCTGCGCCTGGGCGAGAATCGTGTCGAGCGAAATCACCGACGCGAGCCCGTAGTCGAGGATCGTCTCGATCTTGGGCATGGCGGTGTCGCGCGCCTCGACCATCACGTCCTTCGCCGCGCCGGCGGTGGCCACCGCCTCGTCGAGGAACTCGTCGACCTTGCCCTTCGGCGCGAGATACGCGTTGATCCGCGCCAGCGATTCGTCCGCGCTGCGAAGCGAGCTCGAGACGTTGCCGCGCCACGCCTCGTAGTCGACGGACACCTTCGCGACCACGCCCTGCGCATCCGCGAGCATCGGCGAGCCGTGCTCGTCGAGCGCCTTCGAGAAGTTCGCCACGTTGCGGAGGATGTCGCCCACCTTGAGCGCGTTCTCCGCGCCCACGAGGCTCGCGAGCAGCCCGGAACCCTCCGAAGCGTCGATGATCGAGCCCGTCCGGTACTCGTTCGTGACCCGTCCGCCTTCGACCTTCGGAACGCCGACGGAGACGAAGTTGATGATCGCCGTGTTTCCGAGCGGGCTCGCCACGCGCACCACCTGCACGCCGTCGTCGGGTTGAAGCGGCCCCGTCGTGGTGCGGGCGAAGAGGTGGATGTCGAGGTCGAGCTCGATGTCGACCAGGATGTCGTCGACGTCGCCGGCGTTGATGTTCGGCCGCACCTCCGTGACGCGGCCGCGCGAGAGTCCGCCGATCTGCACGTCGGAGCCCTCCGCGAGTCCGGCGACGCCGTCCTCGAGCGAGAAGCGGATCGTGAAGTCGTTGCGCTTCTCGAACGGATCGACGCGAAGCAGGGCGTACCAGACCGCGAACGCCAGCGCCAGGCAGGTGAGCACGAACGCGCCGGCTCGAACCGAGTTGGAGAACTTGTCGCCTGTCATTCCGCGCTCTGGGCGCGGAGTTGTAGCACAGGCTCAGGTGCCCTGCACCATGCGCTCGTTCGTGTCGAACCGTGCAAGCGCCGCCAGCAGCTGCTCGATCTGCACGTGCGGCGGAACGCTCATGAGCCGCCGCCGCAGCGCCGTCACGGTCTTGAGTTCGCGCTCGGAGAGCAGCAGGTGCTCCTTGCGGGTGCCGCTCGCCGCGAGGTTGATCGCGGGGAAGAGCCGCTTCTCGGCGATCGAGCGATCGAGGATGAGCTCCATGTTTCCCGTGCCCTTGAACTCCTCGAAGATGATCTGGTCGGCGCGACTCCCGGTGTCCACGAGGCAGCTCGCGATGATCGTGAGCGATCCGCCCTCCTCGGCCTTGCGCGCGGCGCCGAAGAGCTGCTTCGGGATCTCGAGCGCGCGGCTGTCGATGCCGCCCGACATCGTGCGCCCGCTCGAACCGTAGCGGCGGCTGTTGTTGAAGGCGCGCCCGAGCCGCGTGAGCGAATCGAGCAGCACGACCACGTCCTTGCCCGCCTCGACCATGCGCTTCGCGCGGTCGATCGCGAGAATGCCCAGCGAGAGGTGGCGATCGAGGTCCTGGTCGTTGCTCGACGCGAGCACCTGCGCCGGCACGTTGCGCTTGAAGTCGGTGACTTCCTCGGGGCGCTCGTCGATCAGCAGCGCCACGAGCTCCACGTTCGGATGGTTGTGCTTGATGCCGAAGGCGATGTTCTGCAGCAGAATGGTCTTGCCGGCCTTCGGCGGCGACACGATGAGTCCGCGCGTTCCGTAGCCGATCGGGCAGAAGAGATCGATGAGCCGGCAGGAGGGCGGGCAGCCGCGATGCTCGAGGCTCATGCGAGGCTGCGGATCGAGCGGCGTGAGATCGTTGAAGGCCTTGCGGCGCGCGTAGTCCTCGGGCGGCAGGCCCTCGATCTCGAGAAGCCGATCGACGACCTTGCGCAGGCGCCGGCCCTGACCGGGGCGCCGGCGCCGGCTCTTGCGATCGACCACTTCCGCGACGACCTGCTGTCCGGGTCGAAGCGGATAGCGCTCCGCGAGCTCGACCGGAACGATGGGATCGTCCGGCCCTTCGATGAGTCCGTCTGCGAATTGCCGGATGCGACCCTCGGCGCCCTGCGCGAGCTCGAGGATCCCGCTGAATCTGCTCATGCAACGATCCACGGAGCTGGCATGCGGCCTTGTCGACTCGATGCGAGTGGAGGAACCCTTCGCCCGCGCCACTCGTGCATCCTGCACGAGATCCATGCCGCGAGCATCGCGCCTCGACTCCGCTTGCCAGCTTGGGTGCGATTCGTCCTCGCGGCCGTTGCCGCGACGACCGAGGTAGTGGAACCGCCACGCGGCGGCATGTCAAGTCGCTTGTTCAGCGCGGAGCATTCGCCAGTTGCAGGGCGATCGACGCGGCGGTTGCGGCGTTCGCGCGAAGAAGTTGAACGTTCGCGCGGAGCGATCGCCCTTCGGTGGCTTCGACGAGGCGGCCGAGAAGTTCCGGCGTGACCGAGGCGCCCGATCCCGTGGCGGCCGGAAGCGGATTCGACGCGCTCGACTCGTCGATCGCGTCCGCCGGATCGACCGGCGACACGATCAGCACCGCGCCGCCGCCGAGCTTCCAGTGGCTTCGGCAGACGGCGGCGGCGGTCTTCGCGTCGTCCACGCGAGCGCCGAGCGGAAGCGCCGGATCCGGGCCGCTCACGAAGCGCGGGAACGAATCGCAGCGCCAGCCGACGACGGGAATCGAGAGCGTCTCGAGCGCCTCCACGGTGGCCGGAAGGTCGAGAATCGACTTGGCGCCGGCGCAGACCACGCAGATCGAGTGGCGCGCGAGCGCATGCAGATCCGCGGAGACGTCGGGTCGATCGTTCCAGCCTCGATGCACGCCGCCGATTCCGCCCGTGGCGAAGACGCGGACGCCCGCGCCGGCGCAAAGCGTCAGCGACGCCGAGACGGTGGTGCCGCCGGAGGCCCGCGACGAGATCGCGGCGGCGAGATCCCGCGCGGCGAGCTTTCGTGCGTCGCGATCGGCGGCGAGTCGGTCGAGCTCGGCGTCGTCGAGCCCCACGCGCGGGCAGCCGTCGATCACGGCGGTGACGGCGGGCACGGCGCCGGCGCTCGAGACCGCGTC
>VGXK01000008.1 GCA_016873355.1 Phycisphaerae bacterium
TCGTCGTCGAAGCGGCCGTCGACTCGGGCGCGAACATCACCGCGCGCCTCGCGGTCGACGATCTCGGACGGATCGCGATGGCCGTTCCGGGGCCGGTGCAGAGCCTCGTGTCGGCGGGATGCCACCGG
The DNA here is from genome assembly GCA_016873355.1 of Phycisphaerae bacterium. Lineage (GTDB taxonomy): Bacteria > Planctomycetota > Phycisphaerae > Phycisphaerales > SM1A02 > VGXK01. The sequence goes on from VGXK01000008.1 coordinate 129, forward strand.
CTGATCCGAGATGGCGCGGCGGCGCTCGTCACGAGTGCGGGGGAGATCCTCGCGGAGCTGCGCGGCGCGGAAATGCTCTTGCGCGCAGCGCAGGAGCGGCTCGCGACGATGCCGCGGGCGTTCGGGGCGTCGAGTGCCTCGCCGGCCGTCGGCGCGTCGCGCTCCGTGCCGACTTCGGAGGAATCGCCGCCGCAGCGCGGCGCTGCCCGCGCGTGGAAGCCGCGTGCACTTGCGCCGCTCAGGCCGGGCGCGGTCGCCCGCGCCGTCGAGACGCTCTGCGCCACGGAAGGGGTCGACGCCGGCACGGCACTTGCGCGCCTCACGCGCGAGCAGATCGAACGCGCCATGGCGAGCGAGCGCACCAGGAGCGACGGCAGGAACGGTCGAGACGGGTCCTGCGCCCGCGCGGCGCCGACCTCAGGTGCCGGTGAGGCCGAGCGCGTAGAAGAGCGTGGTGAACATCAGGTCGGCGAGGACCACCGTGACCACGGTCTGCACCACGGTGTCGGTGGTGGCGCGGCCCACGCCGGCGGCGCCGCCGCTCACGCGCAGGCCGTTGTTGCAGGCGATCAGGCCGAGGATCATGCCGAAGACGCTCGCCTTGAAGAGGCCGGTGAGGAAATCGGTGTTGGTCACCTGATCGATGGTGTTCGACTTGTAGATCTCGTAGGGGATGTCCAGGGCGAGCACGCCCACCACGCCGCCCATGACGACCGCGGTGAGGTCGCTGATCACCGCGAGCAGAATCAGTGACACGGTGGTGGCCACCACGCGCGGCAACACGAGCACGCGCACCGGATTGAGCGCCATCGATTCGAGCGCTTCGATCTCCTCGCCCACCACCATCGTGCCGAGCTCGGCGGCGATGCTCGCGCCGGCGAACCCGGTGAGCACGATCGCCGCGATGAGCGGTCCAAGCTCGCGGAACACCGCCACGCCGATGAGATTCGCCACCTTGTCCGTCTGACCGAACTGCTCCAGGCTCGGCGCGGTCTGGAACGCCAGGATGATGCCGATCGATCCGGAGACGAGCATCACGATGCCGATGCTCCGCACGCCCACGCGCAGCGTCTGGCTCACAGTGGCATGCATGCCGAAGCGGGCACGCCGCAGCACGATCGTCCGGCCCATCCAGCGCAGCGTGTCGAGCAGCAGCAGCGTGAGCTCGCCGACGATGCGGGCCGCCGAGGCCCAGATCCCGATCCACGCGTCGAGGATCCGGATCGGGAGCATCGGGCGTCGCGCGGATTCGTCCATGAGCGTCAATCGCTCGACGCGGCGGCGCGGTCGGCCACGATCGTGAAGACGGTGTCGAGCCGCGAAATTTCCAGGATGCTGCGCACGCGCGGCGTCAGCGCGCAGAGCAGAAGCTTCGCGCCGCACTTGCGGGTCGACTGGAGCGCTTCCACGAGCGTGGCGACCCCGGAGCTGTCCATGTAGGGCACGCCGGAGAGATCGATCACGAGCCGCTTCGGCGCGGTCTTCATCACTTCGGCCACCTGCGCCCGCATGGACGGACTGCGCGACAGATCGATCTCGCCGCTCGGCGCCAGCACGACGCCGTCGGGCAACTTCTCCGATTGGATGGTCACGCTGACGGACTTGCTCACGCGAACGCGCCTCGACCGGATCCTAACGGCAGCACCGTCGTCGACGCAACCGCGCCGCGTCGAGCGAGTCCGCCGCGCGCCGCACCCGACGAAGGCGGCGAGGCGTCGGATCGCGTCACGCCGCGCTCTGGACCGGTGCGGCGCCGAGCAGCTTTTCGAGCGTCAGCCGCATGCCGCCCTCGCGGCGCTTCTCGAAGCGCACCGAGTCCATGGTGCTGCGGATGAGGTGCACGCCGAGCCCGCCCGGACGGATGTCCGAGAGATCGCGGCCGCGGATCAGTTCGGGATCCACCTGCCGCGCGTAGTCCTCGACGACGATGCGGAGTCCGGCGGGTTCGTGCAGTTCCCAGAAGTGCAGCCAGACGCGGCAGTCGTCGCGCCCCGAGTATCCGTGGCGGATGACGTTCGCGAGCGCTTCGTCGACGGCAAGCGCGATGTGTCCGCTCGCGGTCTCGTCGAAACCGATGCGCTCGGCGAAGGACACGAGCATGCAGCGCACCGGCGCCAGAAGCGACGTGCGGCTGAGCATCTGGATGGAAAGATCGGGCGAGTGGCTCACGAGGATTCTCCGGGCGCCATTCCCTGCTGGCGGCACCACTCAACCCATCGGCCGACCGCCGCTTCCCGCTTCAGCGGCGGATCGTCCGGCCGGTAACCGAGCGTCTCTCCCGTCATGTTCCGAAGGCAGCGAAACGCGGTTTCGCGCACCACGGGGTCGTTGCTCGCCAGGCACTCGACGACCTTGGGGATCTCCGCGCGATTCGTGGTGCGCTCGATGCGTTCGATCGCGGCGACGCGTGCGCCCGTGCTTCCATCGTCGATGCCGCCTTCGAAGACGCCGGGCGCGCAACCCGCAAGCGCCGCGAGCGATGCGATGGCCGCGAAGGCCGCAATGCCTGCACCGGGCGCGAGCGCCGCGATCATGCGTGCGTGACTCACGGCGGCAGCGTACCGCGTCGCCGCCGGCGGGCGAGCGGAACGCGGTAGGATGCTCCGCTTCCACCGTGGTCACGCGGAGCGCCCAACCCGAGTCGAAGACGCAGTCCGAATCGGCGCCCGCGCGCGATCTCCCCGAGACGATCCTCGTGCTCGATTTCGGCGGGCAGTACACCCAGCTCATCTGTCGGCGCGTTCGCGAAGCGGGAGCGTTCAGCCTGCTCGTCGCGGGTGACACGCCGCTCGAAAAGCTCCGCGCCCTTCAGCCGCGCGGCATCGTGCTGGGCGGAGGTCCCGCGAGCGTCTTCGAGAAGGGGGCGCCGCAATCCGATCCGCGACTCTTCGAGCTCGGCGTGCCGGTGCTGGGCATCTGCTACGGAATGCAGCTCGGCTGCCGGCTGCTCGGCAGTCGCGTGGAGCCCGTGAAGGACCGCGAGTTCGGTCGCGCGAAGCTCTCGATCCTCGACTCGAGCGATCTCTTCAAGGGCATTCCCCCCGACACGATCGTCTGGGCGAGCCACGGCGACCAGGTCACCGATCTCTCGAAGGATTTCCGCGTGCTCGCGTCGACGCCGACGTGCGCGCACGCGGCGGTGTCGCACAAGTCGCGCACCTTCTACGGCGTGCAGTTCCACCCCGAGGTGACGCACACGCCGCACGGCGTGGACATCCTGCGCAACTTCCTCTACGAGGTCTGCCACTGCCGCGGCACCTGGCGCATGCGAGACTTCCTGGAGGCGGAGTGCGAGCGCGTGAAGACGCAGGTGGGCGCTGATCGCGTCATCTGCGGGCTCTCCGGCGGCGTCGATTCGAGCGTGGTGGCCGCGCTGCTCTCGCGCGCCATCGGCAAGCAGCTCACCTGCATCTTCGTGGACAACGGGCTGCTGCGCAAGAACGAGCGCGAACTCGTCGAGACGACCTTCCGCGATCACTTCGACATCGATCTGCGCGTGATCGACGCGTCGCGCGAGTTCCTCTCGGATCTCGCCGGCATCGTCGACCCGCAGGAGAAGCGAAGGCGCATCGGCCATCGATTCATCGAGGTCTTCAAGATGGCGGCGCGGGAAGTCGGCGGGTCGCCTCGATTCCTGGCGCAGGGAACGCTCTACCCCGATCGAATCGAGAGCGGGCAGAGTCACGCGGGCACCGCGGCGAACATCAAGCTGCACCACAACGTGGGCGGGTTGCCGGACGATCTCGGGTTCGAGCTCGTGGAGCCGCTCAAGGATCTCTTCAAGGACGAAGTGCGGGCGCTCGGCGAAGTGCTGGGCCTGCCGCCTCAACTCGTGTGGCGACATCCGTTTCCGGGGCCGGGACTGGCGGTGCGCGTGCTGGGCGAAGTGACGCGCGAACGCCTGGATCTGCTCCGCGACTGCGATCAGATCCTGCTCGACGAGATCGTGGCGGCGAATCTCTACCGTCAGACGAGCCAGGTCTTCGCGGTGCTCCTGCCGGTGAAGAGCGTGGGCGTCATGGGCGACGGACGCACCTACGACTCGGTGGTGGCGCTTCGCGCGGTCGAGTCGCAGGACTTCATGACCGCGGACTGGTCCCGATTGCCGCACGAGGTGCTCGCCACGATCTCGAGCCGCATCATCAACGAGGTGCAGGGCGTGAACCGGGTCGTCTACGACATCTCGAGCAAGCCGCCCGCGACGATCGAATGGGAGTGATCGGTCGAGCGCCATGTTCGATGTGATCGGCGACATCCACGGTCACGCCGACGCGCTCAAGGCCCTGCTCGAGAAGCTCGGCCATCGCGAAGGCGCGGAATCCTGGCGCCATCCCGGGCGCACGGCGGTGTTCGTCGGCGACTTCGTCGATCGCGGACCCGGAATCGCCGAGACGCTCTCGATCGTGCGACGGATGGTGGAGTCGGGCGCGGCGATGGCCGTGCTCGGCAACCACGAGATCAACGCGCTCGCGTTCGCCACCGAGCGGGACGACTGCCCCGGCGAATACTGCCGCTCCCACAGCGAGCGCAACTGCGCGATCCACGCGGCCACGCTTTCGCAGCTCTCCCAGGAGGAGCGCGATTCCGCGCTCGAGTGGTTCCGCACGCTGCCGGTGGCGCTCGACCTCGGAGGCGTGCGCGTGGTGCATGCATGCTGGGACGACGCGGCGATCCAGCGCCTCGCCGCGGTGATCTCGCGCGAGGGAGGGGCGCTCACGCCGCGGGCGGTGCGCGATCTTCATCGCAAGGGAACGCCCGAGTTCGACGCGATGGAACTCGTGCTCAAGGGTCCCGAGGTGAAGTTGCCCGACGGCGTGGTGCTCGCCGACACCGAAGGTCATCCGCGCCGGCGCATTCGCGCCAGGTGGTTCGCGCCGCCGCGGGAGTGGAGCTACTCGTCGCTCGTCTTCCCGCCGTCGCCGCTCGTGCCCGCCATCGAGATTCCGGCGCCGCAGCGGCCGCGCCTTCCCTACTACGCCGAGTCCGCGCCGCCCCTCTTCTTCGGCCACTACTGGATGCCGGCGGAGTCGACGCCGTCGCTGCTCGCGCCGAACCTGGCGTGCCTCGACTGGTCGATCGCGCGCGGCGGAAAGCTCGTGGCATACGCATGGAACGGCGAGCGCGTGCTCGATCCGGCGAAGCTGATCTGGGTGCGGCATGCATCCGCCGATCCGACGCGCCCGCGCCCTGCGCGTACCATGCCCGCATGAGTCCGACCTCGACCGCGAAACCCGTGGATTCATCCGCATCACCCTCCGCAGCCGGCGGTTCGAGCGTCGGCGGCGCCGCCGACGCGCCGGTGCTTCCGTCGCTTGCGGCGAATCCCGCCGTGCGCGCCGCGATCGACGCGATCCTGAAGGAACTGCGCGCAGCGCAGGCCACGATCACCGGCGCTCGCCCCGCCTCCGCGGACGGCGCGGCGACGATGGCGCAGTGGGTCTCGCGCACGGAGGCGGTTCGGGGGCGCGCGCCGTTCTACCCGTACCTCGGCACGGGACTCGGCAACGGCGCGCTCGTGCAGCTCGTCGACGGCAGCGTCAAGTGGGACATGATCGAAGGCATCGGCGTGCACATGTTCGGGCACGGCGATGCGGAGATGGTCGAAGCCGCGCTCGTCGCGTCGCTCTCCGACCTGCTCATGCAGGGGCATCTCCAGTTCAACGCCGACAGCACCGCGTTCGCGGAGTTCCTGGTGGCGGAGGCGTCGCGCAGCAGCGCCATCAAGCACTGCTTCGTGAGCAACTCGGGCTGCATGGTGAACGAAGCGGCGCTCAAGGTCTGCCAGCAGAAGACGAACGCCGCGCCGCGCGTGATCGCGTTCCAGGATTGCTTCATGGGTCGCTCGACGACGATGACGCAGATCGGCGACGGTCCCGCGTATCGACAGGGCGTGGCCCTGAACGTGCAGGTCGACTACATGCCGTTCTACGAGCCCGAGCTCGGAAGTCGATCGACGGAGATGACGCTCTGGCATCTGCGCCAGGTGCTCGACCGCTATCCGAAGCATCATTCGTGCTTCGTCATGGAGCTCGTGCAGGGCGAGGGCGGATTCAACGTCGCGCCGCGCGAGTTCTTCCTGCCGCTGATCGAGCTTTGCCGCGATCGAGGCGTGCCCGTCTGGATCGACGAGGTGCAGACCTTCGGCCGCACGCCGACGATGTTCGCCTTCGAAGGGCTCGATCTCGGCCGTTTCGCCGATGTCGTCACGATGGGCAAGATGAGCCAGGCGTGCGCGTGCCTCTTCACGGAGGCGATGAATCCGAAGCCGGGCCTGCTCGCGGGGACGTTCACGGCGTCGACGGCGGCGTTCCACGTGGGAATGCGCGCGCTCTCGAAGCTCAAGAGCGGCGGGTTCTACGGGGCGCAGGGCCGCATCGCGAAACTGCACGAGGCGTTCCGGACTCGTGCCGAGGCGCTCGTCAGGAAGCACCCCCAGTGGTTCCCCGCGGTTCCGTTGCCGTTCGGCCGAAGCACCACGAAGGTGATCGGCGGCATCGGCGGCATGATGCGCCTCACGCCGTTCGGCGGCGACAAGGAGCGCATCAGCGCGCTGCTGAAGAACATGTTCGAGGACGGCATCATCACCCTCGGCTGCGGGCACGGTCCGTACCATGTGCGCTTCCTGCCGCCGATCGGCGTGATGAAGCCCGAGCACTTCGATGCGGTCTTCGAGATCCTCGAGCGATCGCTCGCGCGGAGCTCGTGACCGGTCGAGCGATCGAACTCGTACACTGACGCCATGTTCCTCGTCCGCCAGGCGCACAGCGATGATCTGCCCACGCTGCTGAAGCTGGCCAAGATGGTGCACTTCATCAATCTGCCGGCGGACAAGGACATCATTGCGGCCAAGATCGGGCGCAGCCGCAAGAGCTTCTCCGGCCAGGCGAAGGATCCGCACGAGCGACAGTTCATGTTCGTGCTCGAGGATTCCGAGAGCGGCGCCGTGATCGGCACCTCCGCGATCATGAGCTGCATCAGCTGGCCGGGTTGGCCGCACGTGTTCCTCCAGGTGCGCCGGCGGTCGTACTTCAGCGAAGATCTTCAGCACGGCTCCGTGCACACGACGGTGCAGTTCGCCACGGACGAGAGCGGGCCGAGCGAAGTGGGCGGCCTGATCCTGGCGCCCGGGTATCGCGGACATCGCGAGCGGCTCGGGTCGCTGCTATCGCTCATCCGGCTCCACTTCGTGGGGCTGCATCGCGCGGAATTCGCCGATCGCATGCTCGCGGAACTCATGGGGCCGGTGACGCCCGACAGCCAGACGCTGCTCTGGGAGTACCTCGGTCGCCGCTTCATCAACCTGAGCTACGACGAGGCCGATCTCTTCTGCCAGCACAGCAAGGAGTTCATGACGAGTCTCTGGCCGCGCGACGAGATGCACGCGTCGGTCCTTCCGGCGGAGGCGCGGGCGCTGATCGGCAAGGTGGGCGAAGAGACGGTCGCCGCCAAGGCGATGCTCGAGCGGCAGGGCTTCACGTTCAACGGCCAGGTGGATCCCTTCGACGGCGGGCCGTACCTCGAGGCGAAGACCGACGAGATTCCGCTCGTGCGCGCCACGCGCGCCATGAAGCTCGCGGGAGCGATCGACGACGCGGGCGCCGGCGGCGCGAAGGGGAGCGACGGCGCCAAGCGCGGCGACGGCGCGAAGGGCGCGTCGAGGGCCGAGTCCGCGTCGACCGGTTTCGTGAGCTTCCGCTCCAAGGAGCACGGCTTCCGCGCCGTGCGCTCGCGGATCGGCATCGACGGAGAGGGAGTGCGCCTGCCCGAGTCCGTCATCGACCTGCTCGGCGCGCGGAAGGGGATCGAGATCGGCGTGACGCCGCTCGACGCTCCGTCGGAGGCGAAGGGACGATCGCGCCGCGCGGGACAGCGATCGTCGCTCTCGGCGCTTGCGGATCTGCCCGGCGACGCCGGCTCGGCGGCCGCATGAGCGCCGCCGCACGAGCGGACGACGCACGGCGAGCCAGCGCATGAGCGCCTCGAACGCGACGAGCGCCGAGACGATCGAATCGCGGAATCCGGCGAGACCGCAGGACGTGGTGTGGCGCGGCGACGCGACGATCGAGGCGCTCGAATCGGCGGTGTCGAAGGCGCGCACGGCCCAGCGGGCGTGGTCGCGGGCGCCGGAGTCGGAGCGCGTGGCCGCGCTCGAGCGCTGGCGCGACGTCACGACCGCTCGCGCCGACGAGATCGCGCGCCTCATCACGCGCGAGATGGGCAAGACGATCGAGGAGAGCCGCGCGGAAGCGAAGCTGCTCGGCGAGAAGGTGTCGATCACGCTCGAGGCGTCGACGCGGGCGCGCGTGTCGTCCTTCACCGTGAGCGCGGCCGGAGGCCGGCGCGGCGAGTGCGTCTTCCGACCGTTCGGCGTGATGGCGGTGGTCGGGCCGTTCAACTTCCCCGCGCATCTGCCGAACGGCCACTGGGTGCCGGCGCTCCTTCTGGGGAACACGGTGATCTTCAAGCCGAGCGATCGCACGCCGGCGGTGGGGGAGCTGTTGGGTCGACTCGCGCGCGACGCAGGATTCCCCGACGGCGTCTTCCAGGTGGTGCAGGGCGGGCCGATCGTGTCGAGTTCGCTCGTCTCGCACGGCGGAATCGACGGAGTGCTCTTCACCGGGAGCTGGCCGGTCGGACGCCGCATTCTCGAAGCGAATCTCGATCGGCCGGGACGCATCGTGGCCCTCGAGATGGGCGGCAGCAACGCGGCGATCGTGGCGGAGGACGCGGCGCCGGGAACGCCGCTCTTCAAGCGCGCGGTCGAGGAGTGCGTGCGGAGTTCGTTCACCACCACCGGACAGCGCTGCACCTGCACGCGCCGGATCGTGGTGCATCGGCGGATCGCGGCGCCGTTCACGCAGGCGATCGTCGAGCGCGCCAAGGGACTCCTGTTCGGACCCGGCGATGCCGAGCCGGCCCCGTTCATGGGGCCGCTCGTGAGCCGCGCGGCGCGCGAGAGCGTGCTGCGGTTCGTCGACGAGCGCCGGCGCAAGCGTGCCCGCGTGCTGCTCGAGCCGAAGGCGCCCGACCTCGACGGCTGGTTCATCTCACCCGGCGTGATCGAGGTCGATCGCTTCGATCGCGAGAGCGATGAGGAGTGCTTCGGCCCGGTGGTGCAGGTGGCCGCCGCCGATTCGCTCGACGAGATGATCGACCAGGCGAACGCAACCGACTTCGGTCTCGTGGCGAGCGTGTTCACCGCCGACGACTCCGCGTGGGAGCAATGCCGATCGCGCGTGCGCGTGGGCTGCATCAATCGCAATTGCGGCACGGCGGGCGCGAGCAGCCGCCTGCCGTTCGGTGGTCTCGGGCGCAGCGGGAATCTCAGGCCCGCCGGCACCTTCAGCGTCGACTCCTGCGCGTTCCCGCAGGCGTCGCTCATCGACGATGCGGGCTGACCGCAGCGCATCGGGTCCCGCGGGCGCACGCTGTGGCGTCGATGCACGGGTCGATGCGTTCGCGCGGGTTGACTTGACCCGCGCGTCGGCCGACAATGGCCGACTCAAATGAACCACACGAACGCCGGAACCGTCTCCACCGCGCCGTCGCTTTCGCTTCGCCTTCGCGAGGCCACCTCGGAACAGCACGCTCGCGCCGAGAAGCACCCGATCCAGCAGGCGCTGGTGCGCGGCGCTGCGGAACCGGCGCTCTACGCCGCGTGGCTGCGAGACATGGCGGCGCTGCACGAACGCTTCGAGGCGCGGCTCGCGGCCGCTCGCACGAACGAGGCGCTGGCGGGCGTGATCGAGGATCACCACTTCCGGCTCGACCTGATCGGCGAGGATCTCAAGGCGCTCGCGGCGATCGACGGTTCGATCGCGCAGTCGAAGAACCATGCGTGTTGCTGCGGCCATGCGGGTTGCGGCGCGGGCGCGGGCTCGTCGGCTGTTTCCGGCGCCAATGCACTTCGACCGCGCACGCTCGCGGCGTGGAACGAGATCGACTCGATGATCGAGCGCGATGCCAGCGCCGTGCTCGGCCCGTTCTATGTGCTCGAAGGCAGCACGAACGGCGGGCGCTTCATCGCCATGGCCATCCGCAAGTCGCTGCCGCTTCCCGCCGGCGCGGGCACCAGGTACCTCGACCCGCACGGCGAGAAGATCCGCGAGCGCTGGGCAACAACCAAGGCGGCAATGGACGCGGTTCCGCTCTCGCCGGCGCAGCACGACGCAATCGTCGATGCGGCCAAGCGCACCTTCGACGCCGTGACCCTGCTCATGGACGAACTCGTCGCGTCGCGGTCGGCCTGATCGCCGACGAACGGCGATCACACTCGGCTTGCCGACACGCCGCATTCCGGACAGCGCTCGCACGCGTCGTCCTGCATCTGACCGCACGCGGGGCAGGGCACGAGGAACGGCGGCGACGGCGTCGGCTCGCACATCGAGCCGTCACGGTATCACCAACGCTCACGCGGCGAATCGATCAGGCGCCGAGCCGCTCCGCGAGCCATGCTTCCACGCGATCGACGCCGATGCGCTCCTGCGCCTGCGTGTCGCGATGGCGCACGGTGACCGTCTGGTCCTTGAGCGACTCGCCGTCGATCGTGAAGCAGTACGGAGTGCCCGCTTCGTCCATGCGCGCGTAACGCTTGCCGATCGACTGCTTCGGATCGAACTCGACGAGCCAGCGCGTGCGAAGCTGGCGCGAGAGCTTCTCCGCCATCTCCGGCATGCCGTCCTTGTTCACGAGCGGAAAGATGCCTGCCTTCACCGGCGCCATGCGCGGGTGGAACTTCATGAAGACGCCGCTCGGACGCGTCGCGTCCGGCGTGTACGCCTCGCACAGAAGCGCCAGCGTGCCGCGATCCATTCCACCGGATGGCTCGATCACGTGCGGGAAGTACCGTTCACTGCGCTCCTGGTCGAAGTACTTCATCTTGTCGCGCTTGCCGCTGTGCTCGGCGTGCTGGCGCAGGTCGTAATCGCTTCGATGCGCCACGCCCTCGAGCTCGCCGAATCCGGGCGCCGTGAACGGGAAGCGGTACTCCACGTCGCAGCAGCCGGCGCCTTCCTTGGCGTAATGGGCGAGCTCGTCGCGACCGTGCTCGCGCAGCGTCAGGTTGTCGCCGGCAAGCCCGATCGACTGCCACCACTTGTAGCGCTGGTCGCGCCAGAACGCGTACCACTCGTTCGCCGACGACGGATGGATGAAGAACTCGATCTCCGCCTGCTCGAACTCGCGGCTGCGGAAGGTGAAGTTGCGCGGCGTCACCTCGTTGCGGAACGCCTTGCCGATCTGCGCGATGCCGAAGGGCACGCGCACGCGCGTCGAGTCGAGCACGTTCTGGAAGTTCGCGAAGATGCCCTGCGCCGTCTCGGGGCGCAGATACGCCTTCGAGTCCTCGTCGCGGATCGCCCCGACGAAGGTCTCGAACATCAGGTTGAACTGACGCGGCTCGGTGAGCGTGCCGGGCTCCTTGGCGTCGGGGCCGACCGCATGCGCACGCTCCTCGGCGCTCAAGGCCGTGAACGGGCGAACCAGGTGGCGCACCGCGTCGAGCGAATCGCGCCGTTCGTACTTGAGCAGAGCCTTCTCGGCGCGAGCGAGCGAATCCGCGTCGTTCTCCAGGAAGACCTGGATGCGTGCGCGCGGCTCGACGGCGCCGAGCGCCATCAGATGATCGGCCCGGTATCGCAGCTTCGACTCGCGGCAGTCGACCATCGGATCGTTGAAGCCGCCGACATGCCCGGACGCGACCCACACCTTCGGGTTCATGATGATGGTGCAGTCGACGCCCACGATGTCGACCGGCGTGCCGTCCGGACCGGCGAGCTCGCGAAGCACCATGTCCTCCCACCAGGCGCTCTTCAGATTGCGCTTCAGCTCGGCGCCGAGCGGGCCGTAATCCCAGAAGCCGTTGATTCCGCCGTAGATCTCGCTCGAACCGAAGATGAAGCCCCGCCGTCGGCAGAGCGAGACGATTTCCTCCATCGACGGCGTCTTCGATGGCGTCGGGGCGCTGGCGCTTGAGTCTTGAGCGGACATGGAAGCGGGCATCGTAGCGGCGATGCCCGCCTCGTTGCGTCGCATGCGCGCTTGCGGTGCGGCATCAACCCGTCCACGCGCCGAGCAGCGTGCCGAGATCGCTTCCGTCGACCTCCGCGTCACCGTCGCCTTCGGAGACGACGGAAGGAACCCTCCCTCTTCTAGACTCGGTCGCATGGAGAACGCGGATTCCCTCGACGGATGGCAGGTGGTCGTGTCCGGAGGCTCGGGCGCCCTCGGCGCAGCGGTCGTGGCGTCGTTCGTGGAACGCGGCGCGAGCGTGACCGTGCTCGACCGCTTCGCCCCGAAGCCGTTCTCCGCGAGGGAGCGCGTGCACGCGATGCAGGTCGATCTGACGGACGAGCGTGCGGTGACGGCGGCGTTCGCCGGCCTTCGCCGACTCGACGCGTCGATCCACTGCGCCGGCGGCTTCGACATGAAGGCGATCGCGGAAACGTCGCTCGCGGATCTCGACGCGATGTGGCGCATGAACGCCGCGAGCTGCTTCCTCGCCTGCCGCGAGGCGGTTCGCGCGATGCGGCGGACTCGAGAGATGCAGGCGCGCGACGCTCGAGCGGGCGGACGCTCGAAGGCCGCTCCCGCCGAAGCGACGCCCGGCGCCGCGCCACAGGGCTGGATCGTGAACGTCGCGGCGCGCCCGGCGCTCCAGCCCGCCGGCGGCATGCTCGCCTACTCGATGAGCAAGGCGGCGGTGGCGAACCTGACGCAGTCGCTCGCGGCCGAGGTGCTGGCCGAGGGCATCCTCGTCAACGCGATCGTGCCGTCGATCATGGACACGCCCGCGAATCGCCGCGCGATGCCCACCGCCGATCACTCGAAGTGGCCGCGCGTGGAGGAGGTGGCGCGGGTGATCCGTGCGCTCGCGTCGCCGTCGAACCGCACCACGAGCGGTGCGCTCGTGCCCGTCTACGGCGCGGCCTGACGCACGGCGGTCGGGGCCGCTTCGCAGCTCAGCGCCGACCGAGCGGCAGCGTCGGTCGACTGAGATCTCCGGGCCAAGGCGCACGCGCCGCGGCGCCCGCTCGCCGGCGCACCTGCTCGAGCTTCCGCTCGCGCTTCATGACTTCGTCCGCGTCCGGGGCGTCGTCGCGCACGCGGAAGACGATCGCGGTGCCGCCGCAGACGAAGATCTGCCCGTCCGCCAGGCGCCACTTCTGTCCGGGCGCGAGCCGCATCATCGCGTCGTCGTCGAGCGCGATGTGCGTGCCGTTCGTGCTGCCGAGATCGCGCACGAAGAAGGCGCCGGACTCGTGCGAGACCGCCGCGTGGCCTTCGCGCTCGCCCTTGATCGGTTCGCTCACCGCCGGATCCGCCAGCGCCAGATGCGTGCCCGTCGGGTCGTGCAGGTTCCGCGCCACGAGCGTCGTCGCCTGCGAGAGAACGCGAAGCGAGTCGGCCGTCGAGCCCACGATCCAGAGTGATGGCATGTCGTCTCCTGGAACTTGGCGCTATTCCGGCGGTCGCGTGAATCCGCACAGCGTGAGGAACTCCATTCGAGCTGCCGGGCTCGTCAGGAAGGTGCCGTGCAGCTTGCTCGTGGTCGTCACCGCGCCGGGCTGTTGTACGCCTCGATAGCACATGCAGAAGTGGCGGCACTGGAGGATCACGCCCACGCCGTGGGGCCGGAGCACATCGTTGATCGTGCCCGCGATCTGCGCAGTGAGCTTCTCCTGGACCTGCAGTCGCTTCGAGAAGACCTCGACCACGCGAGCAAGCTTCGAGAGTCCCACGACGCGGCCGTTCGGAATGTAGCCGACATGGGCGCGGCCGACGAAGGGCACCATGTGATGCTCGCAGTGGCTGTGGATCTCGAGGTCGGTGAGCAGCACGAGCTCGTCGTAGCCCTCGACCTGCGTGAAGGTCTTCCGCAGCGGCGCCGCCGGATCCATGCCGTAGCCGCGGAAGTGCTCGTGCATGGCGCGGATGACGCGCTTCGGCGTGTCGACGAGTCCCTCTCGGTGCGGATCCTCGCCGATGTACCGGAGCAGCGAGCGCACATGCGACATGGCCTCCACCGAGGCCGGCGAGTCGAGGTCGGGCTCGCGGAATCTCTCGCCGTTCGTGTCGTTGCCGCCGTCGACGGAGCCGCGTGACGGCGCCTCGGCGCGGCCGGCCCGCGCTGCGGCTCGTGCGCCTCGCGCCTCCGCGCCGTTGCCGCCCACCCTGCTCGCCGAATCGCGTCGTTTCGCCATCGTCGCTCAGTGTAGGTGCTTCGCCCACCAGTCGAGGATCTCGCGAAGGCGATGCAGCCGCAGATCCGCGGGACCCACGCGGCTCATGCCGTGGCTGGTCTCGCGCGGATATCGCACGAATCGAGTGGGCACGCCCTGCGTGACGAGCGCCGCGTGCACCTGCTCCGCCTGCTCGATGTTGCAGCGCAGATCGCCTTCGGAATGGATGATCAGCGTCGGCGTCTTCACGCCCTTGAAGTACGCGATCGGACTCCACTTCCACAGCGAGTGCGGTCGATCCCACGCCGAGCCGGTCCAGTAGAGATCGGGAAGATCGATGTAGTCGCTGTTGCCGCTCATGCTCACCTGGTTGCTCACGCAGCGATCGGTGATCGCGGCGCGATACGCGCGCGAATGGCCGATCGCCCAGTTCGTCATGAAGCCGCCGTAGCTGCCGCCCATGATCGCCAGGCGATTCGCGCGCACGCCCTCGAGTCGGCGCATGAACGAGGTGACGGCGCGGACGTCGGTCCAGTCGGCGGTTCCCCACCTGCCGCGGATTGCGCCGCAGAAGCGGGCGCCGTATCCCTTGCTGCCGCGCGGATTCGAGAGGACGACCGTGTACCCCGCCGCCGCAAGCACCTGGAATTCGTGGAAGAACGCCACGCCGTACTCGGCGTGCGGACCGCCGTGCACGGTGAGCACTGCGGCGCCGCGACGATCGGGCGCACCGCGAGGCGGGCGCAGGACCCATGTGTGCACCTTCACGCCGCCGGAACGGACCCAGTGCTCGCGTGGCGCGACGAGTCGACGCGTGCGCCGGAACGCGGCGTTGTAGTTCGTGCGCTGCGAGACGCGGAAGGTGCGGCCGCCGACCTCCGCCACCGCGATCTCGGGCGGCTCCGTGGGAGCGCTGCGAATGCACGCCACGCGCGAGCCGTCGGGCGAAAGCGACGCGGGCATGAGATCGGCGCTTCCGTCCGTGTGCAGCGCCACCCGACCGCCGTCGAGCGGCACGCTCGCCACGCGTCCGGCGCCGTGCCAGCCGATGCGCGTCAGGATCGATCGACCGTCCGCCGCCCAGCGAAGCCACGGCGCGAAGGTGGCGTCGGCGGTGTCGCTGAGCGTGCCCACCATGAGGCAGTAGTCGCTGCGCGCGGTGAGCGCGCGGGCACGCTCGGCGCGCGGGCGCGCCGCGCTTCCGGCGATCCTCGCGCACCAGAGCTCCACGTTCGCGGTGTCGTACATGCTGGAGCGGCCGCGTCGACCCGCCCAGGCCAGATGCGTGCCGTCCGGGGACCAGCGAGGGTGATCCTTCGGCCCCGGTGGAATCCCCGCGATCGCCCGCGCCGGCGCGCGGCCGTCGGGATCGACGAGCACGATCCCGGTGCGCTCGGGATGGAAGAGCGCGCGCTCGTCCCGATTGCAGAGGACGGCGATCGAACGGCCGTCCGGCGACCAGTCGAAGGAGAAGTCGTCGAGCTGCGGCGTGGAGAAGACCTCGCGCCATGCGGGCGCTCGTGCGCTCCGGGCTCGCGGCGCTCGTGCGCGCCGCGACCTCGGCGCGAGATCGAGTACGTGAAGCCTGTAGCGGGCGGCGCCGAAGTATCCGTCGCCGTCGAGGCGGTACCACGGATCCTCGACCTCGAGCGGCGGCGTGGATGCGCCCTTGGCCTTGCGAGTCTTGGCGGCGGCGGCGGTGAACGGCTCCATGGTGCGGCGCCACTTCACGGCGAGGCGCGTGCCATCGGGGCTCCACTCGAGCGCGGCGATCGAGCCTTCGTCGAGGGAGGTGACGATTCGAACCGTCGTGCCGCGCGCGGAGAGCGAGGCGCCGCGAGCGTCGCGCCCGGAACTCGCTCCGCGCCGCGTCGACGCGAAACTCAGGATCGCGACCTGCGGCTTCTCCTTCGTCGCGGCGCGCACGAACGCCAGGCGCGTGCCGTCCGGACTCCAGCGTGGCGTCGAGTCGCGCGGGCCGTTCGTGAGCGGGATCGAACGCACGGCGCCCGACGCGCCTGCCAGGTGGATCGAAGTGACCTTCGCCATCGTCGCGTCGACCGACTTGTGCACGAGCGCGATGCGCTCGCCGTCCGGCGAGAGCTGGGGATCCGCCACGGAAACGAGGCGAAGCAGATCGTCGGGTTGCACCAGTCGTGTCGAGCGGGTCGGCATGGGACGCGGATGCTACGGCAGCGCGGGGGCGGGTACATTCGCGGCATGCCGGTGCCGGATCTCATCGAAGCGGACCTCACCTGGATCGACGGGCGCTTCGAGCCGGGCGTGACGGTGTCGCTCGCAGCCGACGGACGCATCGCGGCGGTGACGAGGGGCGCCGCCATCCCGGGCGCCGGCGCGGCGTCGCGCGCAGGCGGCGCGGCGTCGCCCGCACGCCGGCGACTGCGCGGCGTGGCGCTCGTGCCCGGCTTCGTCACCGCGCATTCGCACGCGTTTCAGCGAGGCCTTCGCGGGCTCGGCGAGCGCTTCCCGGATGGCGCGGGCGACTTCTTCTCGTGGCGCGAGGCGATGTACGCGCTCGTCGAGTCGCTCGACGAGGCGCGTGCCGAGGAGCTGAGCCGTCAGGCGTTCGAGGAGATGCTCGACGCGGGCTACACCTCCGTCGGCGAGTTCCACTACATCCGCCATCTCTCGCCCGAGCGGCGCTTCGCGCTCGACGACGCCGTGCTTTCGGCGGCGGCGTCGGCGGGCATCCGCATCGTGCTGCTGCACACGGCGTACGAAGCGGGCGGCTTCGATGTGCCGCTGCGCGGCGGACAGCGTCGCTTCGAGACCCGCGGCGTGGACGACTACTGGCGCGAGCACGAGCGGCTCTCGCGCGACGTCGCGTCGATCCGGGACGGACTCGCGTCGATCGGCGTGGTGGCGCACAGCGTGCGCGCGGTGCCGTGGCCCACGATCAAGCTGCTGCGGCGCGGAAGCCGCGAGCGCGGGCAGGTCTTCCACATGCACGTGGAGGAGGTGCAGAGGGAAGTCGAGGACTGCGTGGCGGCGCACGATCGGCGCCCGATGCGGATGGTCGTGGACGAACTCGAGCCGGGCTCGGACTTCACCGCGATTCACTGCACGCACACGCTCGCGGCGGACCTGGAGGACTTCGCGAAGTCGGGCGCCACGGCGTGCCTCTGTCCGAGCACGGAGGGGAATCTCGGCGACGGCATCTGCGACCTTCCGACGCTTCGTGCCTCCGGCGGTTCGATCGCCGTCGGCACCGATCTCAACAGCCGCTTCTCGCCGCAGGAGGAACTGCGCTGGCTCGAGTACGTGCAGCGCGTGGCGCGGACGCGGCGCGGCGTGATCGTCGACGATCGCGGCGAAACGGGCCCGGCGCTGCTTCGCATCGGCACCGAGGGCGGCGCGAAGTCGCTTTCGCTCGACGCGGGACGGATCCGCCCGGGGGCGCTCGCGGACCTCTGCGCCATCGATCTCGAGCACGCGTCGCTCGAGGGCGCCAGCGCCGAGATGCTCGCCTCCGCGATCGTCTTCGGCACCGGTCCCGAGTGCGTGCTCGGCACCTGGGTCGGCGGAAGGTTCCGCGCTCGACGCGGAAGCACGCGGTGCCTTTGATGTCCGCCCCGCGCGTCGCGATCGGCGTCGACGTGGGCGGGACGAAGATCGAGTCGGTGCTGCTCGACTCGACGGGCGGCGAGCACGGGCGTCATCGAGTCGCCACGCCGCGGGGCGACTACGAGGGCACGATTCGAGCGATCTCGGAAATGGTGCGGCGCGCGGCGAGTTCCGCGGGCGCAGGCGCGTGCGAGCTCGTCGAGGCGATCGGCGTCGGCGGCCCCGGCAGCGTCTCGCCGCGCACGGAACTTCACCGCAACGCCAACAGCACCTGTCTGAACGGACGCCGGTTCCGGGAGGACCTCGCGGCCGCGCTCGGGCGGCCCGTCGTCTTCGCGAACGACGCGGATTGCCTGGCGCTCTCCGAATCGTTCGACGGCGCGGCGCGGGACGCGCGAGTGGTCTTCGCCGTGATCCTCGGCACCGGCTGCGGCGGCGGAATCGTGGTCGACCGTTCGCTGCTGCAAGGCCGCAACGGCATCGTCGGGGAGTGGGGGCATTCGCCGCTGCCGCGCGCGGGCACCGAGGACGAAGCGCTGCCGTCGCGCCGATGCTGGTGCGGGCGCGTCGACTGTCTCGAAGCGTGGATCAGCGGACCGGCGCTCGAGCGCGAGTTCGGCGCGCCGGTCGGACGCGTCGGCGCGGGCGCCGCCGAATCCGGC
>VGXK01000009.1 GCA_016873355.1 Phycisphaerae bacterium
CGCTCGCGTCACCGCGAAGGTCGGTTCGGCGACCTACATGCGATACCTCGACGGCGGTCACGGCTACGGCAGTTCGAGCGAGCCGATGATCCACTTCGGGCTCGGCAATGCGACGCTGATCGACGAGCTGACGATCGAGTTCCCGCCGGGCTACGAAATGACGCTCACGAACGTGGCCGTGAATCAGCGGCTCCTGATCCAGGTGCCGAAGCCGGCCGACCTCGATTGCGACGGCGCCGTGAACGGCTCCGATCTCGGCCGACTGCTCGGCGCGTGGGGTCAGGTGGGGGGCGCGGACGGTCGCGTGGCCGATCTCAACGGAGATCTCACGGTGAACGGCAACGACCTGGCGATCCTGCTCGAAGGCTGGGAGCCGTAGCGGCCGCCCGCGAACATCGAACGCTCTTCGCGTCGTCCGGGGATGCACGCAATGCCGGAAGCGACGCGAGGGGAAGGCGTCTTCGCCTTCCCCTCGCACACCGAGTCGGGGCGACAGGATTTGAACCTGCGACCTCTTGGTCCCGAACCAAGCGCTCTAGCCAAGCTGAGCTACGCCCCGTCGAGATCTCGTTCGAACCGCGGCTTGGCTCCGCGACCGAGGTGGCCATCGTACGCCGGATCGATCGATCGTGCCGCGTCCGAATCGGAAGTGGGCGGTGAGGGATTCGAACCCCCGTAGGCGTAAGCCAGCAGATTTACAGTCTGCCCTCGTTGGCCACTTGAGTAACCGCCCGTGAACTGGATGTCTCCGCCCGAAGGCGGGTCGGAAGCGTAACGCGACGCATGTGCGTCGGCAAGGATCGCGTCGATCCCGGCCCGCGACCGTCGGCTCGCCGGCGTCACTGCGGGCACACGACCACGCGCGAGTCGTAGAGCCGCAGCCAGCGCGCCGGCGCTCGCGGCGGTCGCCGTCGCGACTGCCGCGACTTCACCCACACGTGCACGAAGTACATGAGCACGACGAACGCGATCGTCACCGCCACGCCGATGGCGATCTGGTGCGAAAGCCTCGTCACGCCCGCGCTCGACACTGCTTTCGCCGCGAACCATCCCACCGCCATCTGCAGCGGCGCCGACGCGAGCACGCAGGTGAGCTCGACGAGCAGGAACTTCCACCACTTCATGTGCAGAAGGCCGCCCATGGTGATGACCGGCGTGCGAGTGCCGGGAATGAATCGTGCCGCGATCAGCACGAGCGCGCCGCGACGATCCATCTGGTGCTTGATCTCGAGCAGGCGTCGCGGGTGCATGAATCGCTTGAACCAGCGGCTGTGCAGGAAGCGCGTGCCGAAGGTGCTGCACATCCAGAACCACCCGGCGTCGCCCACGACGATGCCCAGGTACGCCCAGAACGCGAACTCCCAGAAGAGTCGCACCGGATGGTGCGGGTCACCCGCCGCCAGGAAGCCCGCCGGAATGAGGATCAGGTCCTCGCTCAGATGCAGCCCGACGCCCGAGATGATGAACGCGAAGAAGACGGAGATCGGTCCGTAGCGCCGGATTCCCTGCTCGATCCACTTCGGAAGCCGATCGCGGCCGTCGGGCGCGACTTCGGTCCATTCGGGTTCGTCCGGCTGCGATCCGTCGCCGTCCCAGGTGCCGGGGCCTGCGGCATTCGGCGCGGCGGTCGAGCCCGGCGCCTCGAACGCGACGGCGCGTGTCGCGTCGTTGGCCTTCGAGCCCGGCGCTTCGGTCGCGGCCGCCACCGAGGCGAGCGCGAACGCGGCGAGAACGAGTGCGAGTGGCCGAAGGAACCGCATGAGCGGCGGGAGTATACGGCTGCGATTTCGCGGTTCATCGACCGCAGCCTCGCCGGCGCGAAACCGGGCCGCTGCGCTCGCGAATCGCCGGAATCGCGCGTTGCCGCGCGTCTCCGCGCGATGGCGCCTCAAGCCGTCTTCCGCACCTCCGCAGGGATGCGCATTCCGTAGAAGCTTCGGTACACGAAGATCAGCGCGATCGCAAAGAGCGCGCCGCCGATCCAGTACTTGTACTCCTGCACCTGGTCCTGGATCGCGATCTCGACCGCGAGCAGACCGAAGAGCGTGGTGAACTTGATCACGGGGTTCAGGCTGACCGAGCTCGTGTCCTTGAACGGGTCGCCGACCGTGTCGCCGACGACCGACGCCGCGTGGATGTCGGAACCCTTCGCGCGCATGTCGACCTCGACGATCTTCTTGGCGTTGTCCCAGGCGCCGCCGGCGTTCGCCATGAAGATCGCCTGGAAGAGGCCGAAGAACGCCATCGCCACGAGGTAGCCGATGAAGAAGTACGGATCGAAGAACGGCAGTCCGAGCGCGAGGCAGAAGATCACGATGAAGATGTTGATCATGCCCTTCTGCGCGTAGACGGTGCAGATGCGCACGACCTCCTTCGAATCCTCGACGCTCGCCGTAGCCTTGTTCAGGTTGATGTTGTTCTTGATGAACACCACCGCGCGGTAGGCGCCGGTGACGACGGCCTGCGTGCTCGCGCCGGTGAACCAGTAGATGACCGCGCCGCCGACGAGCAGGCCGAGCAGGATCTGCGGCTGCACCAGGCTGAGCTTCTCGACGACCTCTCCGAAGGTCTTGTCGAGCAGAAGGATGAGGCTGAACACCATCGTGGTGGCGCCGACGACCGCGGTGCCGATGAGCACGGGCTTCGCGGTGGCCTTGAAGGTGTTGCCGGCGCCGTCGCCCTTCTCGAGCTGGTGCTTCGCCGTCTTGAAGTCGGGCGTGAATCCGAACTGCTGCTTGATCTCCTCCTGGATTCCCGGCTTGGACTCGATCTGCGAAAGTTCGTACACGCTCTGCGCGTTGTCCGTGACGGGACCGAAGCTGTCGACCGCGATCGTGACCGGTCCCATGCTCAGGAAGCCGAACGCGATCAGGCCGAACGCGAAGATCGGGGCCGCGAAGTCGTACTTCTGCGGCATGAGCAGCTGGATGTCGGGCTGCATGGCGCCCCACCAGCCCAGGGCCATGAGTCCCGCGATCACGAGACCCTTCCAGAACGCGGAGAAGTTGCCGGCCACGAACCCGCTCAGGATGTTGAGGCTCGCGCCGCCCTGCGCCGACGCGTTCACCACTTCGCGCACATGGCGGCTGCTCGTGCTCGTGAAGATCTTGGTGAACTCGGGAATGAGCGCACCGGCGATCGTGCCGCAGCTGATGACGATCGAGAGGATCCACCAGAGGTCGCCGAAGTCGGTGGTCGTGACCGTGCCGGCGGTGACCGTGCCGGTCGCCGTTCCCGTGGGCGTGGTGAGCGTGGCCGGCGCGGCGCCGCCGATCGTCGTCACCGTCTCCGAGAGATTGCCGAGCATCAGGTAGCTGGCGCCGAAGGTGATCAGGATCGACACGAAGGAGGTGATCCAGACGAGCCAGGTGAGCGGCGCCTCCTCGTGGAAGTCCTTCTTGCCGGCGAAGC
Source organism: Phycisphaerae bacterium (assembly GCA_016873355.1). Classification (GTDB taxonomy): domain Bacteria; phylum Planctomycetota; class Phycisphaerae; order Phycisphaerales; family SM1A02; genus VGXK01. The sequence goes on from VGXK01000009.1 coordinate 3,412, forward strand.
GGTTCTTCGAGATCACCTCGTTCAGGAAGTAGCTGACGAGGCTCGTCACGATCATGAGCGCGCGCATCGTGAAGAGCCAGACGATGAGCGTGGCGCACATCGGCGCGTTCGCTTCGAGCGCGAGCGCCAGGAAGGCGATGAGCGCGACGCCGGTGACGCCGTAGGTCTCGAATCCGTCGGCGGTGGGACCGACCGAGTCGCCGGCGTTGTCGCCGGTGCAGTCGGCGATGACGCCGGGATTCTTCGGATCGTCCTCCGGAAGCTTGAAGACGATCTTCATCAGGTCGGCGCCGATGTCGGCGATCTTGGTGAAGATGCCGCCGCAGATGCGCAGCGCCGAGGCGCCGAGCGACTCGCCGATGGCGAAGCCGATGAAGCTCGGCCCGACCAGGTGCTCCGGCAGGAACGAGAGGATGCAGATCATGAAGAAGAGCTCGACGCTCACGAGCAGCAGGCCGACGCTCATGCCGCTTCGCAGCGGAATGCTCAGCACGGGAAGGAACTCGCCCTTCAGGCTGGCGAACGCGGCGCGGCTGTTGGCGGTGGTGTTGATGCGGATGCCGAACCACGCCACGGCATAGCTGCCGAGAATGCCGAGCACGCTCGAGGCGAGCACGATGCCCACGCCGCCCCATCCCATCCACGGATGCTCGGCGCTCGCGGTCCGCTGACCCAGGTACCCGAAGTAGAAGAGGATGCAGACGCCGATCAGGATCCAGAGGAAGACGAGGAACTTGCCCTGCTGGAAGAGGTAGCTCTTGCAGGTCTCCCAGATGATGTTCGACACGCTCGCCATCGACTGGTGGACCGGAAGCGCCTTGGTCTGCGCGTACTGGACCCAGCCGAAGATCGCGGCGATCACGCAGATGACGAGGCCGCCGAGCATGAGCTGCATGCCGTCGAGCTGAAACGCGCCGAAGTCGAAGTGGGCGCTGTCGACGGGCGGAACCTTCAGGTCCGCTTCGCCGGCGAAAACGGCGCCGGCGAGCGAAAGGGCGGCAAGGGATGCGGTGACGGCGAGACGACTCGGCTGGAAGAGCTTGAGCATGATGAAGTTGAGGGAGGAGCGTTCGGGAGCAGCGATGCCTCGAGAGAGGCCACGATTCCCGCGAAAGGAAGCGGGGTTCAAACAAGCGCCGAAGTGATGGCGATCCACCGGCGGATCACCCGCCACGGGGCCGGCGGCGGGGGAATATATCGCAGCCGTGGAGTCCATGCTGGCCAACCGTCTCGCGAAGCGATTGCGGCACTTGCGCGGCTGGGCCGCCGCGGAAGGCGTGTCGTGCTTTCGCCTCTACGAGAAGGACATTCCCGAGTATCCGCTCATCGTCGACTGGTACGACGGCGATGCGGTGGCGTGGCTCCTGCCGCGCACGCGCGACGATACGGTCGAGGCGCAGCGTGCTTTCCGGGATCGCGTGGTCGAGGAGATTCGAAGCGGGCTCGAGCTCGCCGACGAGCGGCTCTGGATCAAGGATCGATCGGGGCAGCGCGGCGACGATCGCGCGTCGCAGTACGAGCGAGTCGATCGGCGCGGCGTGACGCGCGTGGTCGCGGAGCAGGGCCTTCGCTTCGAGGTGAATCTCTCCGACTACCTCGATACGGGATTGTTCCTCGATCATCGCGTGGCGCGCTCGCTCGTGCGGCGCTACGCGCGGGACCGGCGCATGCTCAATCTCTTCGCCTACACGGGAAGCTTCACGGTGTACGCGCGCGCCGGCGGCGCGAGCGCCTCGACCACGGTCGACATGAGCAACACCTACCAGGAGTGGACGCGACGCAACTTCGCGCTGAACGGCATGCGCGAGACGCCGGAGCATCGGCTCGTGACGACCGATTGCCTGGAGTGGCTCGACGCGGGACCCGCGCCCGGCGAGGCGTACGACCTCATCGTCTGCGATCCGCCGACCTTCTCGAATTCGAAGCGCATGGGTGGGCGCACCTTCGCGATCGATCGCGACTACGCGGCGCTGCTTGCCGCGGCGGCCAGGTTCCTGGCGCCGGGCGGATACCTCTACTTCTCGACGAACTCGCGAGCCCTCAAGTGGGACGCGGCGGCGGTGCCGCCCGGACTGACCGCGCGTGATCTCGGCGATCGCACGGTCCCGCCCGACTTCCGCAATCGGAAGATCCACCGATGCTGGCGCCTGGAACGACCCGCGAGCCAATGAGTGGCGGCGCGCCTCGCGCTGCGCACCGGAGGAACCGCTCTAGGTCCCGAAGCCGCTCGTGCCGCCGACCTTGAGCATGAACTCGGGATTGTCGGGCAGCTTCTCGACGAACGGATGGGGATCGAGCGTGCCCTCGGGCATCTTGAAGCGCAGGATCGACTTCGTCTTGCGGCTGCCCACGAAGAGGTGCGCGTCCGACACGACGATCGCGCTCGGCGCATCGAGCCCGCCGGTGCCGGGCTTGACGAACTGGGTGATCGCCCCGGAATCGAGATCCTTGCGCCACACGCAATTCGCACCGTTGTCGCCGATGAAGAGGAACTTGCCGTCGGGCGTGAACGCGAGCTGGATCGGATGCTTGAGCCCGTCCTTCTCGGAGGCGACGATCGCCTTGCGGTCGCCGCTCTGCGGGTCGTACGCGCTCACGCGGCTGCCCGTGCGATCGGCGACATAGAGCAGGCCGTCGGGTCCGAAGGCGATGCCGCGCACCTCCGAGATTCCCTGCGGCGAAGTCTGGCTGTTCGGCACGAAGGTCCCGGGCGCAAGCGAGCCGAAGCTCTTGAGCGACGGCGGCGCCGGAAGCGGTTCGCCCGGACTCTGGGCGCCCGGACCTGCGTAGCGAGTCACCGTGTTCGTGTCCTGGTTCGAGCAGTAGATGTTTCCGCCCGGACCCACGACGACCGAGTAGGTGTGCACGAGACCCTGATTCCCGGTGCCGCCCTTGATGAAGACGCGCTCGAAGTCGCGCACGCCGTCGGCTCCGGGCTTGCCGAACTGGACGATCCGCGTGTCCTTCATCCACGCGTTGACGACGAGAATGCTGCCGTCGCCGAGAAGGCACATTCCGCGCAGATCCCTGAGCGATTCGCCCGCGTCCCCGGGAGGCGCCCCGCGAAGCACGCTTCCCTTGACTTCGCCCTTCGCGTTGAGCCCGATGAGCGTGTTGCCCCCTTGATCGCCGTGCATCGAGACATAGAAGACGATGTCGTTCGGGCCCGGCTCGTGTCCGTGCGCGCGCTTCGAGTCGGAGCCCGCGGCGCCGCTTGAGCCGTCGCCCGACTTCTTGTCGTCCTTCCGGTCGTCGCCCTTCCGGTCGTCGTCCTTCTTCTTGTCGTGGTCTTTGTGCTTGTGGTCGCCCTTGCCGTCGTCGGCGCCCGAGCCGTCCGAGCCGCCGGAGGCGCCGCCGAGTTCGTGCGCCTTCTCCGCATGAAGATCCTTGCGTACCTTCGACTCCTCGCGCTGCTCCTGGGAACCTTTCGAACTCGGTGAAGACGAGCCGTCGCATGCGGTGGCGATCGTGCCGATCGCGGCGATCGTTCCCGCAAGGAGGATTCGGCGAAATGCGTGCATCATGGAATTCCTCCGTGATCGACGAGACTTGTGCGACCGGGCGCTTTCGGGAAAGATACCGCTGCTCCGGCGAAGCCGGCGCCCCGCCTCGTCAGGAGTCCAGAATGCGACCGGTTTCGCGCGTGACGGCATTGATCGTCCTGATCCTGCTTGCGTTTGCAGTGGAGCCGGCGCTCGCGGACAAGGCGACGAATGCCGCGGCGGATCTCACCGCATCGTCGGCATCGAGCGACTCGAGCCCGAGCGGCTGGCAGAAGATCGCCGACAACGCGTCCAAGTTCTATCACTGGGGCTTCATCACGCGGCTCTTCATCGGGCTGGGGCTCGCGGTGGCGTGCTCGTGGCTGATCGCGTGGCATCCGCGGCGCAGCACCAAGGTCGATCCGCTCTCCGATCTCGAGGAGCGAAAGGCGCTGATCCTGCTGGGATTGGTCGGGGCCGTGGCCGCCGAGATCGGCATCGATCAGAACATGGCGTTCGTGATCTTCGGCATCGGCGCGCTGGTGCGCTTCCGAACCGTGCTTCAGAACCCCAAGGTCACCGGCAAGGCGATTCTCGTGGTGATCATCGGGCTCGCGTGCGGCGCCGGCCAATGGGCGATGGCCACCTTCGTGACCGCCGCGGCGTGGGGACTCATCTTCTGGCTCGATTCGCACATCTCCGCGCGCATTCGACTGCGGCTGAGTCCCAAGCTGGACATCAAGCATGTCTACGGCGACGTGCAGGAGTTCCTCCAGCGCAACCACTGCCGCATCAAGAGCACCGCGCTCTACGAGGCGAAGCGGCAGATCACGATCCTGGCGCACATTCCCGCCGATCTCGATCCGGTCGAGCTCGAAGCGAGCCTGAAGGCGAAGCTGCCGAAGGCCGCCGACGGCTGCGAAGTGGACATCCGTGTGGCCTGACGCGGAGGCGCCCGTCGGCGCCGAACCGGGCGGCGGCGCGCTCGGCGTGCGCGTGGTCGGCGTGTCGCGCCGGTTTCCGGGAGTCGAGGCGCTGCGCGGCATCTCGCTCGAAGTGAAGCCCGGGGAGCTCGTGGCCGTGGTCGGCGCCAGCGGCTGCGGAAAGACCACGCTGCTTCGAATCATCGGAGGGCTCGATCGCGCCGACGAAGGACGCGTGGAGTTCGTCGACGCGGGCGGCGCCGCGATTTCGCCCGGTCGATTCGATCTCGGCTTCGGCTTCCAGGAGAGCCGGCTTCTGCCGTGGCGATGCGCTCGCGACAACACGGCGCTGCCGCTCGAACTTGCCGGCGTACCGCGCGCGGAGCGACGGCGCCGCGCGGAGCAGACGCTCTCGCTCGTGCGACTCGCGGATCGCACGAGATCGCTGCCGGCGGAACTTTCGGGAGGAATGCGCATGCGCGTGGCGCTTGCCCGGGCGCTCGTGACGAAGCCGCGCGTGCTGCTGCTCGACGAACCCTTCTCGTCGCTCGACGAGGTGACGCGCCTGGAGCTCGACGAGGAACTGCTCGAGCTGCGACGCGCCACCGGCGCCACGACGCTGCTCGTGACGCACGCGATCAGCGAGGCGGTGCTGCTCGCCGATCGGATCGTGGTGCTCGGAACGAGGCCCGGCCGCGTGCGCGAGGTGATCACGGTGGATCTGCCCGAGCGCGGGCTCGATCGCCGCGCGTCGGCCGGGCTCGCGCCGCTGGTTTCGAAGATCCTCGACCTGATCTCGGAGCGCGCGGCGTGAGCGGCGCGCTCCGGACGATCGTGCCGCCGGCGGTGGTGATTCTCGCAGCGCTGGCGCTGTGGGAAGCGGGGGTGCGACTCTGGGAACCGCCCGCGTACCTCGTGCCGGGACCGATCGCGGTGGCGAGCGCCATCGCGGAGGCGCCGGAGCGACTTCTCGGCGCGACGCTGCGCACCGCGACGAGCGCGTTCCTCGGCTTCGCGATCGCGGCGATCGCGGGAGTCTCGCTCGGCAGCGTGCTCTCGGCGTCGAGCTTCCTGCAACGCGGCTTCTATCCGCTCGCCACGCTCTTCCAGATGGTGCCGCTCGTGGCAATCGCGCCCTTGCTCGTGATCTGGTTCCACTACGGACTCGGCGCCACCGTCGCCGCGAGCGCCATCGTCGCCGTCTTCCCCGTGCTCGCGAACACGCTCGACGGATTGCGCTCCGTCGATCCGGGGTGGCGCGAGCTGTTCCGCATCTCGCGCGCGGGACGATTCGTGACCTGGTGGAAGCTTGGGCTGCCGGCTGCCACGCCGCAGATCGTCACGGGGCTTCGCATCGCGGCGGGGCTCGCGCTGATCGGCGCGATCGTCGGCGAGTTCGTCTCGGGGTACGCGGGCGATCGGGCGCCGCTGGGCGTGGTGATCCTTGCGGCCATGCGCGAGAACCGCGCCGATCTCGTCTTCGCGGCGATCGCGCTCTCCGCGCTCGTGGGACTTATCCTCTTCGCGATGGTTGGATTCGGAGGATGGCTCTTCCTGCGGCGCTGGCACGCCTCGAGCGTCGTCGCGGCGCTCGCATTGGTGCTCGTGATTCCGTTCGTCGTCGCGTGCGACGGCGGCGGCGCGGCGCCGAAGCCCGGCGCGGGCGCCGGCAGGCCGACGAAGGCGAAACTGCAGCTCAACTGGGTCCCCGAGCCGGAGTTCGGCGGCGTCTACGCGGCGCTTGCCAACGACGACTTCGCCAGGGAAGGCATCGATCTCGAAGTGATCAAGGGCGGCGCGGGCGTGTCGACGCCGCAGTTGATCGCGTCGGGCGCGTGCGACTTCGGCGTGGTCAGCGCCGACCAGATCCTCCAGATCCGCGAGCAGGGCGGCGACGTCGTGGCGATCTACGCGATCTTCCAGACCAGCCCGGTGGCGATGATGCTGCACGAAGCGAATGCGATCGACTCGCTCGAAGCGCTCTGGAAGAGCGACTCGACCGTGGCCGTCGAGCCGGGGCTTCCCTATGTGACCTTCCTGAACAAGCTCTACGGCGGCTCGAAACTGAAGCTCGTCTCGTACCAGGGCGCGCTCGCGATCTTCGCGAGCGATCCGACGATGGCGCAGCAGTGCTTCATCAGCGCCGAGCCGGTGCAGATGGAGCTGAGCGGCGTGAAGGTCAAGGTGTTTTCGCTCGCCGACAGCGGCTACGACCCGTACACGGCGGTGATCGCGGTGCGCGGCGAAACCCTGCGGGAACGACGCGAGCTCGTGGACGGATTCGTCCGCGCGATGCGGCGCGGATGGCGCGCGTACCTGGACGACCCCGCGAAGTTCAATCCCGCGATCGCGTCGGTCAATCCCGCGATGAAGCTCGAGGCGATGAACCTCGCCGCGGCGCGCGAGCGTCCGCTCATCGAGACCGAGTGGACGAAGTCGCGCGGCCTCGGCTCGATGGACGCCGATCGCTGGCGCACGCTGGCGCAGCAGATGGTCGAGCTTGGATCGATCAAGTCGGCGCCGGATCCCGCCAAGCTCTTCGTCAGCGTGCCGTAGCGCGGCGCGACGGCGCCGGTTCCCCGGCTCCGACGCTGGCGCGTCGGCTCCGGTTGCCCTCCCCGCCTCAAACACTCGGTCGGGTTGCGCGGCTCCCGGAGCGTCGCCGCGTCAACCCGACCTCAACTCGGCGGATGAGGGCAACCGGTAGCCGGCGCGCCGAGGTCAATCGGCGCGCCGGCCGCGGTCGTGCGTCATTCGCAAGCGCCCCATTGGCCCAGCAGCGTGCCGAGATCGTCGCCGTCGACCGCGCCGTCGGCGTTGAAGTCGGCGGCGCAATCGGCACAGGCGCCCCACTGGCCGAGCAGCGTGCCGAGATCGTCGCCGTCGACGACGCCGTCGTGATTGAAGTCGGCGGGGCAGTGCGCCGCGCCGAGAAGCAACGCTTCTGCCTGCTCGACGATCGCGTCGAACTCGGACTCGTCGAGTGCATGATTGAAGAGGATCCAGAACGGCTCGCTCGGCGCGACTTCGGGATCGGTCGAGTGAAGCGAGAGCGTGAGCAGGTACGCGCCGGGCAACGGCTCGGCCTCGCCGTCCGCCGCCAGCAACTCGAAGATGAAGTGGTAGTGCCATTCGCCGGTCGGCAGCACGTTGAGCTCGAAGCCGTCGACCGGACCGTCGGCGGTCGTGGCGCTGCTCTGGTCGAAGGTGAGCATCATGCGCTCGCCGAGCAGCGGGTCCGGCGCGCAGAACTCGAACTGATCGACGGCCCACACGAGCAGCGGCTGTTCGATCGTGAATCCGAGCGCCGTTCCGGCGGCGAAGGTGCCGGGCTCCGCGTCGAAGCCGGGTTCGTCGCCGACGCCGGGAATGCCGAATTCACCGAGCGAAGCGGCAAAGAAGAGCGATGCGGGATTCTCCGCGCCGTCGAGAAGGTGCGTCGTGATGCGGCCGTCGATCACGGCGAGACCGATGTCGCCCTCGTGCTGCGCGGAGGCGGCGCCGACGGCGGAGAGCGAGAGCGTGAACGAAACGATCGTGGTGATGCGGGTGAGCGTGTTCATGGTTGTCCTGGATCGAACTTGTTGTCGATCGATGTGGTGAAGAGTTCGTCGAAGCGGTTCGAGGTGGTGTGACCGTCCACCCAGCTCCAGTTCGATCGCGAATCGCCGGACGGGTCGTGCCGGTCGATCGCGTTGATCTGGAGCTGCGTGGCGGCAAGCAGCGCGGGATTGCTCACCGCGCCCCAGTTCTCGGCATGCGGATGATCGGAGGAGGCATAGGCGCCGCGCTCGGCCATGAGCCCGAAGCAGATCACTTCGCTCGGCCTTGCCACGCGCGAGAAGCGATCGGCGGGAGCGCCGCCGGTCGCCATCGCGGGGGAGTAGCTCCGCGAGAGGTGATTGTTCATGCCGTAGCTCGTGCGACGGAAGAGCGGCTGTCCGTCGACGATCGACACCGGCGCGCCCTCGCCGTGCTCCGGCGACCAGTGGGCGCTGCGATCGAGCGGGCTTCGCAGCACCTCGATCGACATGCCGAAGGGTTCGAGCGTGGTGATGAACGAGCGGGACGGATCGCCGATTCCGCCGTGCGGCAGTCCAACGTCGGCGAAGCACTCGTGGTGGAGGTTCGCGTACGACGCATGCGCGATCGAGAGCTCGCGCAGGTTCGACATGCACGCGCTGGCGCGGGCCGTGCCGCCGACCACCTTCAGCCCCACGAGCAGGATGCCGGTGAGGATGGCGATGATGCCGACCACGACGAGCAGTTCGACGATGGTGAATCCGCAGCGACGAGCGCTGCCGCGGACGATGGAGCGAGGGTGTCGGCGCATGGGCGCCTCCGATGTGGGCGTGAGAGCACGCGCGAACGCGGCCGCCGCCTCTCATCGAGGCGGAACCGTCGTCAGCGCACGAATCGGGGGTTGCTCACGCCGCGGGCGGAGGTCGGGCGCGGATCGAATCGAGCCGCGCTCGGAACGCACGCCCCTCGGGCGCGCTCGTCGCGGCCTCGCCGACGCGGGAGTGCTCGACGACGACGATCGACGCCGGCGCCACCGCGTGGCCGATCGTGGCGAGCTGGTCGCAGGTGTCGCAGTCGTGCGACGGCGAGCGAGGAGCCGGGCGATCGTCGTGCTTCGACGCGGAATCGATCGCGTGCGTCGCGCAGGAGTGCCCGCCGCACGCCGTGTGCGCGGCGCCGCCACCGTGCGCCACGGCCATGTGCAGCCATCGTGCGCTCGACGCGCCGAAGGCGAGCATCAGGACCGCGAGAACGAGGGCAGCGCGACGCGGCATCAGCGGCAAGGTTAGCCTTCGCTCCCGTGGCGGACAAGAGACGATCGACTTCGTCGCGCCGGCACTCGCGGCGAGCCGAGCGCCCTCCGCTTCGACTCGAGTCGACGACGCTCTGGGAGTATCCGAGCCAGCATTACGACGCCGTCGGCCCCGACGGCGAGCGCCGTTCCATGCAGGGGGACAAGGACTACGTCGGGGCCACGCCGAGCTGGGTGATCTGGCAGCTGCTCACGCGCTACACGCGCGCGAACGATCTCGTCGTCGATCCGATGTGCGGTTCCGGGACCACGATCGACGTGGCGCGGGATCTCGGCCGCCGCGCGCTCGGCTACGACCTGGCGCCGTCGCGTCCGGACATCTTCCGCGCCGATGCGCGGCGACTGCCGCTCGAGGACGGCGTGGCGGACTTCGTGTTCGTGGATCCTCCCTACTCGACGCACGTGCGCTACTCCGACGATCCCGCGTGCATCGGCCGACTCGACGCCGGCGGCGACGACGACGGCCGCGCCTACTTCGACGCGATGGACGCGGTGATCGGCGAGATGCACCGCGTGCTGCGCGACCGCCGCTACGCGGCGATTTTCGTGAGCGACTCCTTCCGCAAGCAGCGTGGGCGTCCCGGCGGACGCTTCATGCCGATCGGGTTCGAGCTCTTCGCGATGCTGCGCACTCGCTTCAAGCCGGTCGACGTGATCTGCGTGGCGCGGCACAACCGCAAGCTCGACCGCGGCAACTTCCGCAAGGCGGCGGAGGAGGGAAACTTCTTCCTGCGAGGCTTCAACTACCTGCTGATCGGGAAGAAGGAGTCGGCGGCGCGAGATCAGTCGTAGACCCAGAGGATGCGCGGCTCGCGCGGCCGGAACCACGCGTCGGCGGCGCCGCGAATCGCCGGATCGTTCGTCAGGCACGCGAGGTCCCGCAGCAGCCGGCCGATCACCTCGCGGCGAAACGCCGCCGCCATCGCCAGCTCGGGCCAGTCGCGCAGGCGCTCGCGCACTTCGTCGCGACGCTGCGGCGGCGAATCCCACGACGCGTTGCGCCGCGCTTCCATGAGCGCCCGCTCGGCGTCGTCGACTTCCCGCTCGAAGCGAAGGATCCGCTCGCCGACGCTTCGCTCGAGGGGCTCGTCGCCGCGGGCGCGGCGCCTCGCCGCGGCGCACGCATCGACGACGACCGCGTCGTCGAGGAAGTACTCCGGGTGCGCGGCGCGCCGCCAGGCCGAGCGCAGCATGCGTCCGCGATCTCCGAGCGCCGAGGCGATCTCGTCGATCGCGGCGAGCTGATTCGCGTTGCGCCGCTCCACGGCGCCCCGGGCCGACTCCGCGATCGCGGGCAGCGCCGCGCGCAACCGCTCGTCCGTTCGTCCGTCGCCCTCCTGCGCGCGGACGATCGCATCGACGAGGCGCTGAATCGCGCGAGTTCCTTCCGTGCGGAAGGCGGCCTCGCCGGCCACGAGCTCCGGCAGCCGCTCGTCGAGCAGCGCCTCGGCGATCTCGCGCTCGTGCGGCTCGAGCGGCGCGAGCGCGAGCGCATCGACGACCGTCACGCTCGATTCCGAGCCGAAGCCCAGGCCGTCTCCGAAGGGGACCCAGCGCCAGGCGATGCGCTCTCGCGCAAGCCGGCGCTGCCAGCGAAGGCGCTCGAGTCGCTCGCGCTCGTGCTCCTGCATGAGCGGCGAGAGCGAATCGAAGTAGCGCTCCTCCGCGGCCGCGATCACTTCGCGCTCGCGATCGACGGCCGCGAGGTACGCCGCGATCGCCCTGCGGGCGCTCTCGCGATCGGAGAGGGAGCGGCCGATCTGCGACTCCGCCGTCCTCGTCGCCTGGTGCAGCGGCTCGAGCGCCCGAAGCGCCGTGAGGGCATCGTCCCGCCAGAGCTGCTCGGCGATCGCGCGGCGATCGGCGGGCAGGTCGAGCCGCTCGAGCGATCGGCGCAGCCAGGCCTCGTCGGCGGGACTTGCGTGGAAGAGCAGCGAGATGTCGTCGGGGCGCTGCGGGAGCTCGTCGGTCGACGGTGGATCGCTGCGAAGCGACGGCGGCATCCGCGCCATGAGCGCCGCCGCGCTCGACGGCGCGATCTCCATCACGAGCGCGCCCTTCTCTTCCTGCGAGAGGTTCCGGATCGCCGCAAGTCTCTGGCGCGGCCCTTCCGGCACGCTCGCGAGCACCGCCTCGATGAACTCCTTCCGCAGCGCGTTGCGCTTGGCGCGGCGAGGATCGTCGTCTCCGATCGCTCGGCCCGACCGCATCGCTTCGAGCAGGGCGTCCGCGAGCTCGCGATCGAGGCGGCGGTAGCGCTCGAGTCGGTCGCGCACGGCGCGGCGCTGCGACTCCGAGAGCGACGCCGCTTCCCCGGCGATCTCGGCCTGCCACTCGACCGCGGGATCGCCGCCGGTGCCTCCGAAGCCCGCGTCGGTCGCGTCGCGCCAACGCGTTTCGAGTCGCGCGAACGACTCGGCGGGCGCCGCGGCGCGCAGTCGCTCGATCGTGGCGCGATCGAGCTCGAGGATCTTGGCAAGCTCGCGGCGCACCGCGTTCGCGGCCTGCTTCGCTCCCTCGCGCTCGCGTGCCTTCTCCGCATCCTCGCTCCCGGGCTCGCTGCGCGCGGCCGCCTCCGCTTCGAGCCGCTCCACGGCGCGGCGGTGCCGAAGGGGGCGCTGCCGCTCCGCTTCGTGCAGCGGCGCAAGCAGCTCCGCGAGCTGCGACGCGTAGTCGTCGAGGATCGCGGCGACCGCCGGCGCCGCCGAGGTGCGATCGTCGAGCCAGGTTCGAAGGTCGATGATCGAGGGGCCGACCCCTTCGATCACGATCCGGCGGCGCTCGATCGCGCGCTCAACGCGGAGCCGACGCGTCGTCTCGGCGTCGACGCCGCATTCGCCCAGAGCGGCGAAGAAGGTTTCGTCGAGCAGCTCGATCGAGCGCAGCATCGACGCCTGCTGCGAGACGAGCCGCTCGATCACGGCGAGATCCTGCCGCCACGGCCCCGACTTCACCTTGCGGAACGACTCGAGCAGCGGGGTCGCGTCGCGCCGGACCAGGTTCGCGTAGTCGCGGCGATAGGAGTCGAGGTGCTCGTCGAGGCACCGCCACGCCGCCTCGTCGCGCAGGCAGCCGTCCGCGCCGGCTCCGGACCAGAGCAGCCCGACGCCGATGGGACCGGGAACGAGGTCGAACTTGGGCTCGCGATCGACGCAGCCTGCAAGGACGACGCAGACGAGCGCGGCGAGCGCCCAGGAACGCATGCCCCAACGCACGGCGCCGAGCGTACCGGTGACCGGGAAGCGAGGACCGTCGACTTCAGCGACCTCCTCCGATCGCCGATTCAGCAGCCTGCGGCCGATTGCGCGGCCCGATTGGCCGGAATCCCGGCCGAGGAGGTTGACTCTCGATGGCGGGACAGAACACTTCGGGTCGCGACTGGCGGATTTGCGGGGCGGAGGCGGGAGGAGTTCCGGGGGCGCGGGGCGGGGGCGGGGAAACGCGCCGGGAGGAGGACACAAGCCACGACGGTCCCGAGAGGGAGAAAGCCCGTCGTGGTGTCCTTGCGCCGATGGAATCCCCGGACGGCTCGTGGGATTCGCCCACCGGCCTTCGCGGCGGCGACGGCGGTTGGAACTCCGACTCGCGCTCGCCGTGGTTCTCCTGCACGGATCTCTCCGCGCCGCGACCGTTCGGTCCTCCTTCGATCGGCGCGATGATTTCGGCGGCGGTGCTGCTCGTGGTGGGCACGCTGCTCTACCTGGGCGGCGCGCTTCGAGGATCGTTCGCGAGCGTTGAGCCGAACCGATCGGCGCCCGGCGGCGAGCACGCTTCCGGCGCCTCGGCCGCGCCGCTCGAGGCGCTGCTGCACGGCACTCGAAGCACGCGCGAAATCCAGGAACGGATCGATCGCGCCGCGCCCGGCGCCGTGATCGAGGTCGAGCCCGGCATCTATCGAGGATCGATCGACTTTCGAGCACGACCGATCGTGCTGCGATCCCGCGACGGCGCGGAGCGCACCGTGATCGACGGCGGCGGCAGCACCGGCCCGATCGTGGTCATTCGAGGTCCTCGGCAGGCGATCGACCCGCGCCTCGAAGGCTTCACGATCCGCGGCGCCCGCGGCGAGGCGGGCGTGGGACTGCTCGTCGAGGACTGCGACCCGATCGTGGCGAAGTGCCGATTCGCGCAGAACGCGGCGGGCGGGGCGCGCGTGACGGCGAGCCGCGCGCTCTTCGACGAGTGCGAATTCCTCGGCAATCGAGCCGTGCCGTTCGGCGGCGGGCTTCAGTCGATCGACGCGTCCCCCGTGCTCATGGTCTGCACCTTCGACGGCAACGTGGCGCTGACCGGCGGCGGAGCGCTGCATGCGCAGGGCGGCGCGCCGATGATCGCGAGGACCCGGTTCTCGGGAAATCGAACGACGTCGGGCGCCTGGGGCGGCGGCATCCTGGCCGACGGCGCCGAGCTCACGGTGATCGATTCGATGTTCACCGCGAACGACTCGACCGACGGCGGCGGCGCCGCGTTCGTGCGGGGCGGCCGCGCCCGATTCGATCGCTGCGCCTTCGAGCGAAACGGCGCCGCCGGCGCCTGGTCGATCGACGGCGACGGTTCGCTCGTCGAGGTGCGCTCCACGCGCTTCTGCGGCGATCGCGACTCGAACCTCGGCGGCGCCGTGATCGACGCGCACGGAAACGAGTTCGACCTCGGCTGCGCCCGCGACTGCAACGCCAACGGCATCGACGACTCGTTCGACATCGCCCAGGGCCGCGCGGAGGACTGCAACGGCAACGGCCTCATCGACGCGTGCGAGATCGAGGCGGGCACCGCCGCCGACGAGAACCACGACGGAATCCCGGACGAGTGCGGGGGCTGAGCGGTCGATCGAGCACCGTCGCCGCGCGAGCGGATCGCGTCAGGGCCGATCGAAACGCACGCGGCAGGATTCGAACCTGCGACCCTCGGCTTCGAAGGCCGATGCTCTATCCAGCTGAGCTACGCGTGCGGCGAGTCGCGGCGATTCTAGAGCGGTGACGACTCAGGCGTGGCGAGCTGGCGTAGGCGAGACGAGTGTGGCAAGGAGGGCGAAGCAGGCGGATCTTGAGGATCCGCCGATGGAGCCCGACGATGCCACACGAAGTCGCAGCCCGC
>VGXK01000010.1 GCA_016873355.1 Phycisphaerae bacterium
CGGCTGAGCGCCGCACAAGCGTCGTACCGCGGGGGCGCGGCTCGCCGCTGAGCGCCGCACAAGCGTCGTACCGCGGGGGCGCGGCTCGCGGCTGAGCGCCGCACAAGCGTCGTACCGCGGGGGCGCGGCTTGCGGCTGAGCGCCGCAGGGTCATGGCCCGGATAGATTGCCCGGTCCATGATCGACCCGAAGGCCTTTCGCGAGGATCCTCAGCGCTTCATCGAAGGCGCCCGGCGCAAGCGCGTGCTGGTGCCGTTCGAGCGCCTGAGCGCGCTCGACGAGGCGCGGCGCCGCATTCTGACGGAGCTCGAGGCGCTGCGCGCGGAGCAGAATCGAATCAGCAAGGAGATCGGGCCGAAGATCGGCAAGCTGAAGGGTGCGCTCAAGAGCGCGGACGCGGGCGCCCGCGCGGGCCTGGACGCGGAACTTCGAGCGCTTGAATCGCAGCCGCAGTCGCTCAAGGCGAAGGCGCAGGCGCTCGAGACCGAACTGGCGGCGGTCGAGCCGCAGTGGAACGAACTGCTGCTCTCGGTGCCGCAGCCCCCCGCCGCCGACGTTCCGGATGGAGACGACGCGGGCGCGAACAAGGAGATCCGCCGCTGGTCGCCGCCCGGATTCGATCCCGCGAAACCGTTCTCGGCGAATCGCGGATTCGGGCCGAAGACGCACCTCGAGCTCGTGCGCGATCTGGGCCTCGTCGACTTCGAGCGCGGCGTGAAGATGTCGGGCACGCGCCACTACGTGCTCACCGGACTCGGCATGCGACTGCACCAGGCGGCCCTGCGCTACGCGTTCGACTTCATGATCGACCGGCGCGGCTTCACGCCGATGGGCGTGCCGGTGATCGTGCGCGAGGAATGCATGCTCGGCACCGGGTTCTTTCCGTTCGGTCGCGAGCAGGCGTATCACCTGGAGGAGAGCAAGCGCGGCTCGGGACATGATCTCTTCCTCACCGGCACCGGCGAGGTCGGACTCATGGGATTGCACGCGGACGAGATCATCGACGCGTCGAGACTGCCGCTGCGCTATTGCACCGTGAGCACCTGCTTCCGACGCGAGGCGGGCGCGGCGGGCAAGGAGACGGCGGGTCTCTATCGCATTCATCAATTCGACAAGGTGGAGCAGGTGGTGGTCTGCCGCGCGGACGACGCCGAGAGCCGGCAATGGCACAAGACCATGCTCGAAAGCGTGGAGATGATCCTGCAATCGCTCGAGCTTCCGTATCGACTGCTGCAATGCTGCACCGGCGATCTCGGCATGAAGAACGAGGACATGATCGATGTGGAGTGCTGGATGCCGGGTCGCGGCGACGACGGCGCGGATGGGAAGCCGACCGGCGCGTGGGGCGAAACGCACTCGGCGAGTCGACTCGCGGACTATCAGTGCCGTCGGCTCAATCTCCGCTATCGAGACGAGAAGGGCCGCACGGTCTTCGGCTACGCGCTGAACAACACGGTGATCGCCAGTCCGCGCATTCTCATCCCGCTGCTCGAAATCCATCAGCAGAAGGACGGCAGCGTGGTGATTCCGGCCCCGCTGCGACCGTACATGGGCGGCGCGGAGCGGATCGGCGCGAAGTGAGCCGAGGCGGCGCGGAGCGTCTTGGCGCCGCGTGAGCAGAGCGGCGCGTTCGGCGCCGCACGCGCGATGCGTGCGTTGCCGCGCCGCTGGAGCGGTGACGACTCAGGCGTCGCGAGCTGGCGTTGGCGAGACGAGTGTGGCGAGGAGGGCGAAGCAGGCGGATCTCGAGGATCCGCCGATGGAGCCCGACGATGCCACACGATGTCGCAGCCCGCCAGATCGCTGCGAATGAGGAGGAACCGCTCTAAGGCCCCTTCGACGCAACTCCGGCGGCACGCTGCTCCAGGCGCTGTCGCAGTTCCGTCACGAACGGCGTCGCGGTCATTCCCGCGGCGACCGCGCGATCGATCGCGGCGACGCCCGCGCTCGCGGCGCTTCCCGCCGCCGGCAGATCGCCGCGAGCTTCGCACCAGTCCGATTCGGCGAGCGCCAATCGCGCCCGTTCCGCGATCACTTCCGCGCGCGATTGAAGCGTCGGAGCAAGCTGATCGAGCTCCGCGCGGGCGGCCGAGATCAGCTCCCCCGCTTCCACGAACGCCTTCTGCTCCACCAGCGCCGACGCCAGCATCGTTCGCAGCTTGGCGCGCGTGAGCGCCTCCTCCGGGGGCAACTCGCGTCGCTCCGCGTTCGCGCCGGCCGTCGGCGCGGGCGCCGTTCCGGGGGCAGGCTGCGGCACCGCCGCCAGCGCCGCGCGATAGAGCGACACCGCCTCGGCGCGGGTGGCGTCGTCGTGCCGCAGCAGTTCGGCGAGCCCTTCGTGCGCATCGACCGAGAGATTCGTGAGCGTACGGCTCTTGGGCTGCTTCGCCCGCATTCCCTCCCCGCGCGACAGCGCCGCGCGGAGCAGGTCCTCCGCCTCGCCGCGCCGGTCGTTCGCCGCGAGCTTCGCAGCGAGCGTGATCTGGGCGCGCACGAGGTCGATCTGCGGACGCTGATCGCTGCCGGCGCTCTCGGCGAGCGTCTGCGCGATCGCGAGCGCCTGCTTCTCGTGCTCGATCGCCTCGATCGGCTTGCCGCACGCCTCCAGCGCGCTGGCGACGAGTCGAAGCGCGACCATCACGTCGCGCTGCTCGCGCGCGGTGCCGAGCTCGGCGAGCAGCGCCTGGCGGATGCCGAGCGATTCGCGATAGCTCTCGAGGGCCGCCTGCGGCCGTCCTGCGCCGAGCTCCGTCCAGCCCACGCGCCCGAGGATCGTGCTGAGGTCGCGACGACTCTCCTCGTCCTTCGGCATGCGCTCGAGCAGCGACCGGCGCAGCGTGAGCGAACGGTCGTAGCGCTCCCGCGCGGCGGCGCGATCTCCCTCGCGCTCGAGCGAATCTCCGTACATCATGAGCGCCACCGCGAGCATGCGTCGGTCGTCGTCGGTCGCGGACGCAGTCGCCGCCAGCGGCTCCGCCAGCGCCAGCGCGCGACCCGCCGACTGCTTCGCCGCCGCGCGATCCCTCAGCAGCTCGTCGCAATCGGCGTGCAGGATGAGCAGCGCCGCCATGCGTCGATCGAGGGCCGCCGAATCGACGCCTCGCGCGCGAGCCTCCTCGAGCAGCGAGATCCCGTCGGCGGCGCTGCGCCGCGCCGCCGCGTGATCGCCGAGATTGCCCGCCCGATTGCCGCCCTGCACCTTCGCGAGTCGGCTGTACGCGTCGACCATCTCGAGCAGGAACTCGGGATTCGTGACGCCTTCGCTTCGCAGCGACTGAAGGATCTCGACGGCGCGCGCCACGAGCGCCTGCCGCACCTCCGTCGAGCCGCCGAGCTTGATGATCGCGTCGTGCCACTCCGTGAGCATGGCGCGGAGCAGTCCGCGCAGCTCGTCGAGCCGCCGTTCGGCGATTCGATTCGCCTCGATCGCCGCGTCGCGCTGATTGCGGGCGCGCTCCGCCTGCCAGAGGCTCACGGCGGCGCCGGCCACGATCGTGCCGAGCAGCAGCACGGCGGCCGCCACCGCGGTTCGATTGCGACGCGCGAATCGCGAGGTGCGATAGAGGAACGTGTCCGGTCGCGCCGTCACCGGCTCGAACGAACGATGCCGCCGAAGATCCTGGCCGAACGCCTCCGCGGAGGCGTATCGACGCTGCGACTCCTTGCGAAGCGACATCATCGAGATGAGGTCGAGATCGCCGCGCAGCGAGCGAACCAGGCGCGCGGAGCTCGTCGCTCGCCGCGCGGCGAGGTCCTCCGTCGTGATCGACGCGTCGCCCCGTAGCGAGCCCGCGAGCAGCTCGGGATCTGCGAGCGGCGCCGCCGTCCGCTCGCTCGGCTTCGGCGGCTCCGTTTCGCAGACCACGCGCTCGATCTCGCGCGCCTCGCGCGTGACGAAGCGGTACGGGCGTCGACCGGTGAGCAGCTCGTAGAACACCATGCCGAGCGAATAGACGTCGCTCGCGGTCGAGATCGGATCGCCGCGCACCTGCTCGGGCGACGCATACTCGGGCGTCATGAGCTGGAGTCCCGCCGCGGTCGGCGCCTCGACGCCGGGCGAGAGCGCGGGATTGAGCAGCTTCGCGATGCCGAAATCGAGCAGCTTCGGCGTGCCGTCCTCGGTGACGAGGATGTTCCGCGGCTTGATGTCGCGGTGCACGATGAGATTGCGATGCGCGTGGTGCACCGCGTCGCAGACCTGGCGGAAGAGATCGATCCGCGCGGCGACGTCGAGCCGATGCGAATCGCAGTAATCGTCGATCGGCAACCCCTCGACGAACTCCATCGCGAACCACGGTTCGCCGGCATCCGTCTCGCCCGCGTCGAGCAGGCGCGAGATGTTCGGATGATCGAGCGACGCGAGCACCGCGCGCTCGCGAGCGAATCGCGTGAGCACGTCTTCGACGACGCTGCCGCCGCGAACGACCTTGAGCGCCACGGGACGCGCGGGCGCCGCCCCGTCGCGTCGTGCGAGATAGACGACGCCCATTCCCCCTCGCGCGATTCGCTTCAGGATTCGGTACGGGCCGATGCGCGGCGGATCGTCGGGACCGATGGACGCGGCATCGCCGATGCGCGCCGCCGATGCTCCGGCGCCGCGCGCCGACTCGGGGGCGCGAGACCCCGATCCGGCTGCGGACGCATCCACCGGCGAGGTTTCCGGCCCGTCGCCGCGCGGCGATCCGCGCGGCTCCGGGTTATGCGACGGACCGTCCATGCGAAACGCGCTCCTCCGCCGGCGCCGCGCTGCGTCGCCGGCGACGCTGATCCTCGCCACGAAGCGCTAGGGATGTCAAGAAGCCGCCGTTAGACTCGCCGCGGGCGCAGCAAGTCTGCACGGGAGATCGTGGATGCCTCAACTTCGTCGGTCCGCATCGCGGCGCATCGGATTCGCGAGCTCGATCGTCGCCTTGATCGTGCCGTGCGCCGCCGTCGCCGCACTGCTCGCGCCGTTCCGCAGCGCCGTCGCCGTCGATCGCACCTGGGTCGGCGCGACGGGCCTGCCGCCCGGAGACGGCGTGAGTTTCGGCGATCCGCTCAACTGGATGCCGAACGGCGTTCCGGGCAGCACCGACGCGGCGCTCTTCGATCTCGTCGGCGGGGACATCACGCTCGCCTCCGCGTTCACGAACAACCAGCGGCTGCTCGCGCGCGGCGCGGTCGTGGCGCGCTACATGATGGGCGGCAACGTGCTGCTGCTCAATTCGACGGACGACGCCGGCGACACGCGCTCGCTCGTGATCGCGCCCGACGCGGGCGACCTCACGGAGTTCGAAGTGCACGACGGCCTGCTGATCCTGGATCACTCGGTGATCGGCGCCGACGCGGGCGCCGACGGAACGCTGCGGCTGCTCGCGGCGTCGAGCGCGATTTCGCTCGGCGGCGCCGCCATCGGGGAGGACGGCGGCGCCACGCTGGAGGTCGCGGAAGCAAGCACGCTGGTGCACGGCGACGACGTGTCCGCGGCGCGGAATCCAGGCTCCAGCGCGTCGATCACGGTGGACGGCGCCGGCAGTTCGTGGGCGGTTGCCGGCAACCTCCACCTCGGCGGCAGCATCGACGGTCCGGGCGGCACGGCAACGGTGCTCGTGAACGCGGGCGCTGCGCTCTCGGTCGACGCAGCGCTCGTGCTTCATCCGAACGCCGAGCTCGATCTCGTCGACGCCGATCTCGTGGCGACCTCCGCGGCGCTCGAATCGGCGCGGATCGACCTCGACGCGACGTCGAGCGCGATCGTGAGCGAGGGCGCGCCGACCCCCGCCGACGGCGTGCAGATCGGCATCGTCGCGAGCGCGTCGCTCTCGCTGCTCGAAGGATCGAAGCTCGTGGCGCCCTCCGCGTCGATCGAGGCGCCCGTCGGCTCGAGCGCGAGCGTCGTCATGCACGATTCGCGCATCGAGTGCGGCGATCTCTCGATCGGAGGCGGCGCGTCGATCGAGGCGCTGCTCGCCCCCGGAAGCGTCACGGTCGGCGAGCAGGCGCTCATGGCGGCGACGGGCACGGCGGCGCTCGGCGGCGCATTGACGCTCGTGAACGACGATCCGCCGCTCGCGCTCGGCGAATTCATCGATCTCGTGCAGGCGCCCGTCGTCGACGGCGAGTTCTTCGTCACCACCACGCCGCTCTTCGGCGGCTTCAACTTCGTGCAGGTCCCGACGGTGACGGTCGGTCCCGACACGATCGTGCGCGCCGAACTCGCCGAACTGGACAACCGGCTCACGGTGCTGCCGCCGACGGACGATCCGCTGCCCGGCGTGCCGAACCTGGTCACGGTCGCCACCTTCGCGGAGGATCCGAAACTCGTCGACGCGGCCGTGACGATTCCGGGCGCCACGCGGCGCGATCCCGCGACGCTCGTCGTCGTCTCGAACGATCTCGCGGCGCCGGGAGAGGAGCCGGGCTTCGTCGAGTTCGCCAGCGTCGCGATCGGCGGCGATCCGAAGGGTCTCGATCAGGGAGCGTTCTTCACGGAGGGCGTGAACGACATCGTCGTTTCGAGCGCCACCGACGGAACGGTGACCGTGGTGCGGAACATGGTCGGCTCGCTTGCGGGACCTGCGTTCGAGGTGTCGCAGATCCTCGATCTCGGCGGCGCTCCCGCGGGTCTCGGCGTGGGCGATCTCGACGGCGTCAACGGTCCCGACGTGGTCGTCGCGAACTCGGAAACCGGCGCGTTCGACGTGCTGCTCAACGACGGCATGGGAACGCTCAAGTTCGCGTCGTCGGTTCCGAGCGGCACTGGAACGCAGAGCGTGAATCCGCTCGACCTCGACCAGGACAAGGACATCGACGTCGTGGCGATGAACTCGGGAGTCCCCGAGGATCCCGAGAGCTGGACCGTCACGGTGAATCTCAACCAGCTCGTCGAGTCGCGCGGCACCTTCGAGTTCGCGCCGCCCGTTTCGTACTCGGTCGGATCGACGCCCGTGGCGCTCGGCACGGGCGATCTCAACGGCGACGGCGCGCCCGAGATCGTCACGGGCAATGCGGGCGACGACACGATCTCGATCCTCGTCAACAGCGGCGACGGCACCTACGAGCAGGCGGTGCATCTCGACGCGGGCGGCACGCCGACGGCGCTCGTGCTCGTCGATCTCGACGAGGACAAGGGCGCGGATCTCGACATCGCGCTGCTCGTCGACACGGTCGATGGGCCGTCGCTCACCGTCTTCCGCAACGACACCGTCGATCTCTTCCTCACGCTCGTTCCGATCGTCGACGCGCAGGGCGTCTTCGAGACTCCGTCCGCGCTTTCAAGCGGCGACGCGGATGCCGACGGACCGGACGATCTCGTCGCCGCCGGAACCGACATGGGCGGTCTTGCGTCCACGACCGGCGCGATCTCGGTGTTCGTGGCGGATCCGCTGCTTTGCGCCGGCGAGTCCGACGGCGACGGCGTCATCGACGGATCGGATCTCGGCTCGCTGCTGGGCGACTGGGGCCCGAATCCCGGTTCGCCGTCCGACCTCGACGGCAACGGAGTCGTCGACGGCGGCGATCTCGGCATCCTGCTTGCGAACTGGGGCACCTGCTCGTGAGCGGGTGATCCCGGCCGCGCGGATAGTCTGAACGCATGGCCCGCGCCGACTCCGATCGTGCGCACGCAGCGCCCGCGCCGCTCTCGCTTCGCGCCGAAGCGGGCGACGATCCGCAGGAGCTCTCGCTCGAGCCCGATCGACCCCATGCATTCGGCCGCGACGCGGGCAACGAGGTGGTGCTTCGGCACGAGAGCGTCTCGCGCAGCCACGCGCGCATCTGGCGCGACGGCGATCGCTGGAAACTGATCGATCTCGGCAGCCGACACGGTTCGTTCCACAACGATCGCCGACTCGACGCGAACGAGGCGGTCGAGCTTGCCGACGGCGATCGCGTGGTGATCGGTCCGTGGCGCTGGAGAATCGAGGCGGGCGCGGAGGCGCGGAGTGCCGCCGCCACGGCCGGCGCGCCCGGCACGGGCGCCGCGGGGGGCGAGAGCGCTCCGTCCGCCCGCAGCGACGCTCGCATCGCGTTCCAGCGCGAGCGACGAAGCGCCGCCGAGACCTTCGCCACCCGTCCGACGATCTTCCTTCGCCTTCGCTCCGACGACGCCGCCGCGCGCGAGCTGAGCTGGCGGGAATTCTTCGATCGCTACGCCCCGGTGATCCGCGGCTACGCGCGGCACGCGGGCTGGAGCGGCGTGGAGGTCGAGGACGTGGTGCAGGAAGTGATGCTCGGCTTCTTCCAGGTGTCGCCGAAATTCCAGTACGACCCGGAGCGCGGACGCTTCCGCGGCTATCTCAAGCGCTGCACGCTGAATGCGCTGCGGCGCCGGAGAACGGGCGCCGCGGGCGTGTCGATCGAGGACCTCGACCCCGCCGAGGAGGCCGCGACGGAGGCGCCGTGGGAGGCCGCCTGGGCGGAGCAGGCGTTCGAGCGGGCGCTGCGGCAGGTCGCGTCGCGCATCGACTCGAAGACCTACGAGGCGTTCGAGCTCTATGCACGCCGAGGCGTGCCGGCGGAGGAGGTCGCAGCGCGGCTCGGCATGGAAGTGAACAGCGTGCATCAGTCGAAGAGCCGCGTGACGAAGCTCGCGCGCGACGCGCTCGACGCGATTCGCGCCGAGGAAGGTTGAGCGACGCTCCGCGCCGCGTTCGCGGGTGGCGCCGTCGTCGGCGTGCTCGTCAACGACCCGCGTGCACCAGGATCTTCTCGGCGGCCGCCAGCGCCAGCACGAGCTTCGTGCGGCCGTGCGGCTCCACCTCCATCGACTGCGCGGGGGCGTGCAGGGCCACGACCTTCGCCTTGGCGTCGGGCTTCAGCCCGTGCTGCGCCATGAACCGAAGGAATGCGGCGCTCTGATCGATCACCCGCGCGATGCGCACGACGGCGCCGACCTTGCAGGAGCTCAGCGGTTTCGCGGCCGGCTCGATCACCACGCCCGCGCGACCCGGGATCGGATCGCCGTGCGGATCGCACGCCGGGTGGCCGAGAAACTCGTCGAGTCGTTCGAGCAGCCGAGGCGACACCGCGTGCTCCAGGCGCTCGGCTTCCTCATGCACCTCCGACCAGTCGAACTTGAGCGCGCGGACCAGGAACGTCTCGATGAGACGGTGTCGTCGCAGCACGTCGGACGCGGCGCGTCGTCCCGACGAGGTCAGCGTCACGCCGCCGTAGCGCTCCGCCCTGGCCAGACCTCCGGCCGTGAGCTTCTTGATCATCGACGTGGCGGTGCCGCGCGTGACCCCCACCACGGCCGCGATGCGCGACACGGTCGCTTCGCGGGTGGGACTCTCGGCCGCCAGCGTCATGATCGCCTTCAGGTAGTTTTCGACGGTTTCCGTGGCCATTTCGAGCCCTCGATGTCCGGGGTTGACCCGGGTGCCGCACGCCGATATGTTTGAGTCGTCAAACTTTCGACGAGGAACACTCATGACACGAATGTGCGATGACCTGCGTCATCGATGGATCGGGCAATCGATCATCGGAGGTATCCTAGCGGGCGTGCTCGCGGACGCGGCCGGCGCGGCGGATCCGCCCGCCGCCACGGAGCCTTCGACGGCGCAGGGACCGGCGGCACCTCCGGGGCTGCCGCCGCCCTCGCCGACGGAGGCCGTCGTGGACAAGTGGAAGTTCAACCTGCTCAACCCCACCCCGCGCGAACTCATGCGACCGATGAGCACCGACCGTCCCGACGTCACCGAGAGTCCCATGTCGGTGGACGCGGGACACCTCCAGCTCGAGATGTCGTTCGCGGACTACACCTACGACCGTTCCGACGGCGAGTCGGTCCACGCCCTGGCGGTGGCGCCGTTCCTTCTCAAGCTGGGATTGCTCAACAACGTCGATCTCCAGTTCGGCTTCACGCCGTACTCGCGCGTGCAGACGCGCGGCGACGCGGATCCGGCGGAGGCGGACGCGCTGGTGGCGGACGTGTCGAACACGCTGCTGCTGCTCGAAGGATTGGGCGACATCCTCCTTCGAATGAAAGTGAACGTCTGGGGCAACGACGAGGGTCCGACCGCCTTCGCGATCATGCCCTTCGTCACGCTTCCCACGGGAAGCGGCGGGCTCGGTTCGGACGACGTCGAAGGCGGCGTGGTCATGCCGTTCGGCGCGGATCTGCCGCTGGGCTTCTCGCTCGGCCTCATGGCCCAGTTCGACTTCGTGCGATACGAGGACCGAGGGGGGTACTACGCCGAGTTCATTCACACCGGCACGATCGGGCACGACCTCTTCGACGACGTCGGCGCGTTCGTCGAGTACGTGGGGATCGAGAGTCTCGGCCCGGACCGGCCGTATCAGGCGTACTTCAACGCCGGCATGACCTGGCAGCCGGGCGCAGACCTGATGTTCGACGCCGGCGTGCGCATCGGTCTCAACAGCGCCTCGGAAGACATCGGCGTCTTCGTCGGCATGTCCATTCGCCACTGAGTTTCGACGCAATTCATTCACCGGAATCTGCACATGAACGCTTCACCGTTCCGATCCACGCTGGTGCTCGTCGTCACGCTTTCGCTGGGCCTTCTCTTCGGCGCCGCCACGGCGCCGAACGCGCCGCCTGCCGCCGCGCCGACCGTCAAGTCGACGCCGCTGTCGGTCGTCGCCACGGTCGGCATGGTCGGTGACCTGGCGCGGCAGATCGGGGGCGATCGCGTGCAGGTGCGGGACCTCATGGGCGAGGGCGTGGATCCGCACCTCTACAAGGCGTCGCCCGGCGACGTGCGCCTTCTCTCCGACGCCGACATGATCCTGTTCTGCGGTCTGCATCTGGAAGGCCGCATGTCCGACGTCATCACGCGCATGGCGAGTCGTCGCACCGTGGTGCAGGTCACGGAGCGCATCGACGAATCGAAGCTGCGCGAGCCGCCGGAATTCGAGGGCCACTTCGATCCCCATGTCTGGTTCGACGTGTCGCTCTGGTCGAAGGCCGCCGAGCGCGTGCGCGACGCGCTGGTGGAGAAGGACGCCGCCGGCCGCGCCGCCTACGAAGCCAACGCGAAGGAGTACCTCGCCCTGCTCGACGAGCTGCATCGATACGCGAAGTCGACGATGTCGACGATTCCCGCCGACAAGCGAGTCATGGTCACGGCGCACGATGCGTTCGGATACTTCGGCCGCGCCTACGGACTGGAGGTGCTCGCCATCCAGGGAATCTCCACCGACAGCGAGGCGAGCCTGAAGGACGTCAACGCGCTCGTCGACACGCTCGTCACGCGGAAGATTCCGGCGGTCTTCATCGAGAGCAGCGTGCCGCGCAAGACGATCGACGCGCTCGTCGAAGGATGCACGGCGCGCGGCCACTCCGTGACGATCGGCGGCGAACTCTTCAGCGACGCGATGGGCAAGTCCGGCACGCTCGACGGCACCTACGTGGGCATGGTGCTGCACAACGTCGACGTGGTGACCAGGGCGCTCGGCGGCCGCGTGCCGGAGGCGAAGCCCGGTCGGCTCGGCGCATTCACCGCGAATTTCAAGCCATGAGCGTCGCCGTCGAAGTGCACGACGTGACGGTCGCGTACCACCGCAAGCCGGTGCTCTGGGACATCGACACCTCGCTTCCGGAGCGGCGCCTCATTGCGATCGTGGGTCCCAACGGCGCCGGCAAGTCCACGCTGCTGAAGGCGATCCTCGGTCTCGTGCCGCTCGCGAGCGGCGAGATCACGGTGCTGGGGCGCACCATCTCGCAGGCGCGCCGTCTCATCGGCTACGTGCCGCAGCGGGAGTCGGTCGATTGGGATTTCCCCGTCGACGCGCTCGACGTGGTGCTCATGGGTCGCTACGGCAAGCTCGGATGGATCCGACGGCCCGGTCGCAGCGATCGCGCCGCCGCGATGAAGTGCCTGGAGCAGGTCGGCATGTCGGACTTCTCGCATCGACAGATCAGCCAGCTCTCCGGCGGACAGCAGCAGCGCGTGTTTCTGGCGCGGGCGCTCGCGCAGGACGCGCAGCTCTACTTCATGGACGAGCCGTTCGCGGGGGTGGACGCGGCCACGGAAACCGCGATCGTGGAGGTTCTGCGTGCGCTGCAGCGCGACGGCCGCACCGTGGTCGCCGTGCACCACGATCTCCAATCGGTGCCCGAGTACTTCGATCACGTGGTGCTGCTCAACATGCGGCTGGTGGCCGCGGGACCCGTGTCGAGCACGTTCACCTCCGCGAATCTGCAGAAGACCTACGGCGGACGGCTCACGCTGCTGGAGGAGGCGGCGGAAGCGATCGGTCGCGGCGGATCAGCGCGCCGCTGAACGGGCGCTTCGCCGCGAGCGACCACGTTGCCGAAGGCACGCGATGTTCGACGAACTGCTCCGACTGCTGACGCTTCAGGACGCGAACACCCGCACCGTGCTGCTGGGCGCCACGGCGCTCGGCATCGCGTCGGCGGTGGTGGGATCGTTCGCGGTGCTGCGACGGCGCGCGCTCGTGGGCGACGCGGTGTCGCACGCGGCACTGCCGGGATTGTGCCTCGCGTATCTCGTGATCGGCGATCGCAATTTCGCGGCGTTTCTCGCGGGCGCGCTCGTGATGGGCGTGGGCGCGGCCGCGTTCATCGCGCTCGTGAAGGCGTGGACGCGCGTGAAGGAGGACGCGGCGATCGCCCTCGTGATCGGCGGTTTCTTCGGCCTGGGCATCGTGCTGTCGCGCTCGATTCAGAACGAACCGTCGGGCAATCGCGCGGGACTCGACGGCTTCATCTTCGGCAAGGCGGCGAGCATGGTCGCGTCCGACGCCGCGCTCATCGGCGCGATCGGCGCCGGCGTGATCGCGTGCGTGGCGCTGCTCTTCAAGGAATTCCGCGTGCTCTGCTTCGATCGCGACTTCGCGTCGTCGCAGGGGTGGCCGTCGCTGCTGCTTGATCTCCTGCTCATGACGCTCGTCTGCGTCTGCACGGTGGCGGGCCTGCCGGCGGTTGGCGTGGTGCTCATGGTGTCGCTGCTGGTGATTCCGCCCGCCGCGGCGCGGTTCTGGACGAATCGACTCGGCACGATGGTGTGTCTCGCGGGCGCGTTCGGCGGCGCGGCGGGAGCGCTCGGAACCGGATTGAGCGCCACCCTGCCGGCGCCGGCGTCGGCGCTGACGCGCGGCTGGCCGACGGGTCCGCTCATCACGCTCGTCGCCGCCGCGATCTTCGTGATCTCGCTCCTGGCCGCGCCGAAACGGGGCGTCGCCGCGGATCTCGTGCGGCGCTGGACGCTGCGCCGACGGGTGGCGCGCCAGAACCTGCTGCGCCGCGTCTACGAGGCGCTCGAGCCGCGCGGAGACTTCGCGGCGGTCTGGACGCAGGAATCGATCCCGCACTCGAGCCGAGCGCTGCGATCGGCGCTGCGAGCCGGTCTCGTCGAGCGCACGGAAACGGGCTTCCGACTCTCGGCCACCGGACGCGCCGCCGCGGCGCGGGTGGTCCGCGCGCACCGCCTGTGGGAGATCTACCTGATCACGCAGGCGCAGATTGCGCCCGACCATGTCGATCGCGACGCCGATCAGATCGAGCATGTGCTGCCGCCGGAAACGCTCGCCACGCTGGAGGCGAAGCTCGCCGAGGAAGGGCGGCTGCCGGCGGGCGTGCCGCGATCGCCGCACCGGATCGGCGCGCCGGTCGAAGCGGGAGCGCTGCGCCCATGAACGAAGCATGGTTCACGATCGGCGACTACGAAGTTCGCAACGACGACCTCTGGATCGTCGGCACCGCGATCTGCTGCGCCGTGTCGTGCGCCATTCTCGGCTGCTTCCTGGTGCTGCGCCGAATGTCGCTGCTGGGCGACGCGATCTCGCACGCGATCCTCCCCGGTCTCGCCGCCGCGTTCATGCTCACCGGCAGTCGCGAGCCGATGGCGATGCTCGGCGGCGCGCTCGTCGTCGGCGTCGTCACCGCGTTTCTCTCGACGGCGCTGCATCGTTGGGGGCGCGTGCCGGAGGATGCGGCGATGGGCGTCGTCTTCACCTCGCTCTTCGCGATCGGCGTGGTGCTCATCACCTGGGTCGCGCGAGATGTCGATCTCGATCCGGGTTGCGTGCTCTACGGCCTGATCGAGTTCACGCCGTTCGACACCGCATCGATCGCGGGCTTCGAGATCCCGCGCTCGTTCGCCTGGCTGTTCGCGATCCTCGTGATCAACGCGACGCTCGTCTGGATCTTCTTCAAGGAACTCAAGATCGTCTCGTTCGATCCCGCGCTCGCGACGACGATTGGCATCAGCGCGGTGCTCGTCCATTACGGCCTGATGACGGCGGTGGCGGCGACGGCGGTCGCGTCCTTCGAAGCCGTCGGCTCGATCCTGGTCATCGCCATGCTCGTGGCGCCGGGCGCAACGGCGCAACTGCTCTCCGACCGCCTTTCGCGAATGATCTGGATCGCGGCGGCGCTCGCGGCGTTCTCTGCGGTCCTGGGCTACGCGCTCGCGGTCTGGATCAACACCTCGGTCGCGGGAATGATCGCGTCGCTCTCGCTCGGCATCTTCGCGGTCACCGTCTTCGCGGCGCCGCGCCACGGACTCATCGCACGCGAAGTGCGCCGCCTCTCGCTCGCCATCCGCATCGCCCAGGAGGATGCGCTGAGCCTTCTCTATCGTCGGCACGAACGCGCGGCAGGCGCGGCCGCCTCCGCCCCACCGCTCACCAAGCACGCGATCCTGGAAGCCACTCGCGCGGGACTCATCGGTCGCGTGGCCCTTCGCCGACTTCGTCGCCTCGGTCTCGTCGACGCCACGCCGCCCGGCTCGATCTCGGTCACGCCGCGCGGTCTCGAGGCCGCCGCGCCGCTCATCCGAGGCCACCGCCTCTGGGAGTCGTTCCTTGCGCGGGATCTCAATCTGCCGCTCGATCACCTGCACGAGCCGGCTCATCGCGCCGAGCACTTCCTCTCGGAGGAGATTCGCGAACGCTTGCAGGCCGAGCGCCCGGAGGCCTCGGATCCGCATGGGCGCCCGATCCCGCCGCCGTCGCCTCGCTCCTGAGCCGCGCGATTCAACGACGATCGGCCGTGGCGCCGATGTTCCCGGTGCCCATGCTGCGGTGCCCCCACTGCCGCTACGACCTTACGGCGACATTCGCCGATCGGGCCGAGTGCACTTGCTCCGAATGCGGCGCGCGCTGGACGGTCAAGCAGCTGAACGAGCGCAAGCGCTGGGCCGACGCGGCATGGGTCGTCTGGTTCGTCTCGCTTTTCCTGTCGGGGTTCGTGCTCTGGACATTTTCGGTGAACGCATCCCGGAGAGGCGTGGCGGGCCTCGACCCGCGCGCGGCGGTGCCGGGAACATCACTCGAAGTCCGTGACGCGGCCGCAATTGGCTCGCCCATCCTCTGGGCCGTGATCGCGATCGTCGCCGCCTTTCTCGGCGCCCGCTGGTTGCGGCGAAACGGTCAGCGCGGTGGGGCGCTTTCGATGAGCGTCATCACGATCCTGCTCGTCCTGCTCGGCGGTGGCGCGTGGACGCTCTTCGGTCTCTTCGCGAGGGCCATGCGCGGCATGGGCCCGCTGTGACGGTCGACGATCGCACGCGCCGATTCGCTCCGCCGCTCATCCGCCGCCGCGCGCGGCTCGAAGCTCATCGCGAATCCCGCGCAGCAACTCCATCTGCCGCGCGGTGAACGCGGCGGCGCGGATTCCGGCGCCGGGCGGCGCCGCCCCTCGCTCGTTGGCGCGCGCATCATGGCCGAATATCGCGCCGTGACGCTCGTCGCCGAGACCGGCCGAGCGCGACTCGCGCACGCGAGAGAGAATCAGATCGCGAATCTCCTCGGCGTTCGTCACGCCGTCGATGCTCGCGTGATGTCCGGAGGAATGCGCTCCATGCTTGCCGCCCATGCTGCCGCCGCCCGCCGTTTCCACGATCACCGACGCGATTCCGTACATGCGCTGCAGCGGACCCTGCGACATGCGCACGTTCTGGACATTCTCGAAGGTGAGCGTCATCTCGCCGATCATCCAGATGCCGTGGCGCAATCGCAGGCTCCGGCGCGAGAGCACGTACCAGGTCGTGTCGTAGCGAAGGTGAATGCCGACGTACGCGATGACGTCGGGCACGATGATGAGCGCGAGCGCGATGGGTACGAGCGGGATCGCGAGATACCAGACTCCGGCGGCGATTAGAGCCACTGTTGCAACGATCCAGAGCGCGGTGAGCGCAAGGTCAATGAGCACGCACACGATCCAGAAGAGGAGCTTCAGGTAGCGCAGGTACGCCTCGGAGGGCTTGAAGGAGATCGTCTGTTCACCCGGCGCGACCGGAAGCGTCGGCGGCTCCTCAGGCACGCGGAACCACTTGACCAGGAAGGCCCAGACGCCCGTGTAGGTGCGCTTCGCGATCGTGGTGGGATCGACGCCGATCACGTGCGGCTCCCGAGCCGCTCTCGCAGCGAACGCACTTCGTCGCGAATCTGCTCGAGGAGCGCGGTGACCTCATCGGTGGAAGCGTCCTGCGCCGAGCCCGCAAGGGCCCCCGCGACGCCGCCGGCCGC
>VGXK01000011.1 GCA_016873355.1 Phycisphaerae bacterium
GAGGCGGCGCCGCCCTGCGCGGCCGGTCGTCCGGGCGTCCTGGAGGCATCCGGCGTGGAATCGGGAGTGCTCACGGTCGTGCGTGGTGCGCTAGCGCGAGAAGAAGAAGAGCCACAGCGTGCACGTGCACGCCGCGTAGAGCAGCGCGTACACGAGCACGCGCGGGCCGATGAACGGCTCGACGCCGACTCGGGCGATGCACCAGCGGATGAGCACCGCCGCGATCACGCCACCGACCATGCAGAGCAGCCACGCCGGAAAGAACGCGCCCGAGATCGACCAGATGGGGTCGCAACCGGAGAGAACCGGCGCCAGCGCGAGAAGCGCGAGCGCGGCCGGCGGGTTCTCGACGACGATCGATCGGCGCGAGCAATCGCCCATCGGCGGCGAGTGTATCTTTCATGCCACTGGTATCGTCCCGGCCGATGCTTTCGAGCATGCGGCGCGTGCCGAGGTTGACGACGCTCTCGTTGGCGATGCTCGCGGTGGCGTGCGAATCGCGCCGTCTCTTCGATCCCGAGACGCTCTACACGAGTCCCGATCCTTCGATGCCGTGGGTTCCGCCGTCGCCGGGCGACGGAGCGCTCGCGCGGAGACTCGCGGCCGCGAGCGCGCAGGGCGACGAGCGCACCGACGCGCCGATTGCGCCGATTGCGCCGTGGATCGTGCCCATGCCGGCCGCGTCCGACCGGCGCGCGGCGGGAAGCGTTGCGGACGACGCCGCCGGCGCGAGTGCCACGGTCGCCGAGCGCGGCGGCGATCGTGATTCGAGTGGCGCGCCCGCCGCGGCGACTGCATCGCTCGCCGACCTGATCGACTTCGCGCTTCGAAACAATCCCGCCACGCGGCTGGAGTGGGAGCGTGCGAAGGCTGCCGAAGGCGAGCTCGGCGTCGTCGAGAGCCGGTACTTCCCCACGCTGAACGCCATCGGCTTCGGCGGACTCGATCAGCAGGGACTGGCGAGCACGGAGGGTCGCGAGATCATCCGTGGACCGATCGTCGGCGGCGCGCTCGAACTCAACTGGGTGCTGCTCGATTTCGGTCGACGCGATGCGCAGAGCGCCGCCGCAGCGTCGGCGCTCGTCGCCGCGAACTTCTCGTTCAACCGCACGCTTCAGACGGTCGTCTTCGAAGTGCAGCAGGCCTACTTCGATCTCGACTCGAGGATCGCGCTTCAGGTTGCGGCGGAGCAGGACCTCGACACGGCGGCCACGCAGGCGGAAGCGGTCGAGGAGCGATTGAACGCCGGTCTCGCCACCATGCCCGATCATCTTCAGGCGCAGCAGCGGCTCACGAAGGCGCGCTTCGATCTCGAGGCGGCGCGGAGCGACGCAATCACCGGTCGCGCAGCGCTGGCGCGTGCCGTGGGACTCTCCGCCGAGACCTGGATCGAGATCGAGCGCCTGGGCGATCTGCCGATTCCCGACGGCTTCGAGTCTGGCGTCGACCTCATGATCGAGGAGGCGCTTTCGTCGCGGCCCGACGTCCAGGCTCGCGTGGCGCGCGTGCGCGAAGCGGCGCAGCGCGTGCGCGAAGCGGAGGCGGCGTTCGCGCCGATCGTGAGCCTGAGCGGCGCGGTCGGCGGCGCCGACCAGGACTACCGCGTCACGAATCAGCCGGGAGCGCCCTTTCCCCCGCTCGATCGCCGCTACGACGCGAGCATGCCGTCGTACTTCGTCGGTCTCCGCGCGAGCTGGCTGCTCTTCGACGGCTTCTCGCGCGAGGCGGCGCTGAGGCAGGCGTTGGCGGAGCGCCGCGCCGCGGCCGCGGCCCTCGACGCGTCCCGGCTGGACGTTTCGAACGAGGTGTGGGCGGCGTATTTCGATCTCCGCGCGGCGCGGGTGCAGATCGAGTTCGGCGAGGCGCTGCTGCGTGCGTCGCAGGACGCGTACGACTCGGTGTTCGAGGGCTACCGCATGGGCCTGCGCACGATCACGGATCTGCTCGAAGCCGAGAGCGACCTCGATTCCGCCCGCTCCACGCTCGTGCGCACGCGCGCCGACCTGCTCTCGGCGAGCGTGCGGCTCGCGTACGCGATGGGCGCGGCGACGCCCTGACTTCCGCGTCCGCATGCGGCGAGTCGGCCCCGTTCCTGCACTCACTCATGTCGTCCGTTCGAGCAGGCTTCGTCCCGTCATTTCCGCGGGCTTCGGCAATCCCATCATGGCGAGCATGGTCGGTGCGATGTCGGCGAGACGGCCGTCGTCGCGAAGCGCGACCCCCTGGAAGGCGGCGCCGATCACGCTGAGCGGCACGGTGTAGTTCGTGTGCGCGGTGTGCGGGCCGCCGGTCCCGGGATCGATCATCTGCTCGGCGTTGCCGTGATCCGCCGTGACGATGAGCGAGCCGCCTCGCGCGAGCGTTGCCTTCAGGATGCGACCGACGCACGCGTCGACCACCTCCACCGCGCGGATCACCGCCTTGAGCACGCCGGTGTGCCCGACCATGTCGGGATTGGCGAAGTTGACCACGATCAACTGCTCGCAATCCTCCGCGGCGAGCCGGGCGAGCACGGCGTCGCACACGCCGGCGGCGCTCATCTCCGGCTTCTGGTCGTAGGTCGAGACATCGCGCGGACTCGGCACGATCACGCGCGACTCCCCCGGGAAGGGTTCTTCGCGATAGTCGTTGAAGAAGAACGTCACGTGGGGAAACTTCTCGGTTTCCGCGCACCGGAATTGGCGCAGGCCGAGATGCGAGATCCACGCGCCGAGGATGTTCTTCATCTTCGGCGGCCGCGCGAAGACGACCTCGACCGGAAGGCCCTGCTCGTAGTCGGCCATGGTGGCGAAGAGCAGGTTGCGCGGGCGCGGATCGCGGGCGAAGCCGCCGCCCCTCACCGCCTTCCACGCCGCGTCGTCGAGCACGAACGCCTTCGTGAGTTCGCGCGGACGATCGCCGCGGAAATTGAAGAAGATCACGGAGTCGCCGTCCCTGATCTCGCCGTCGACGCCGGCGATGCGAACGGGCGGAACGAATTCGTCGCCGGAACGGCTCGGCTCCTCGGGATTCGCGTAGGCGCGCTCGATCGCCGCGTCCGCGCTCGGCGCCTCGGCGCCGCCGCGACCGACGAGCGCGACCCACGCGCGCTCGACGCGATCCCAGCGATGATCTCGATCCATGGCCCAGTAGCGGCCCATCACCGTGGCGATGCGGCCGACGCGGGCGAGGCCACGGCGCGTCGCGTTCCGGCGAGGCTCGCCTCCGCGCGTCGTGCTGGACTCGGCGCCGCCGCCGAGATCGCCGGCGAGCCATCGCTCGACCGTCCGCACGAACTCGCGCCCCGCGTTCGGCGCCGTGTCGCGGCCGTCGGTGATCGCGTGCACGAAGAGCCGCTCGCCCGGCACGCCGCGACGCCGGGCGAATTCGAGCAGCGCGTGCAGATGCTCCAGATCGCTGTGCACCTGGCCGTCGCTCACGAGTCCGAGCAAGTGCACTCGCGCACCGCCGTTCGCGCGATCGAACGCCTTCGCGAGCACCGGATTCTCGAAGAACGAAGCGTCGCGAATCGCGCGAGTGATCCGCATCAGCTCCTGGTCGACGATCCGCCCGGCGCCGATGTTCTGATGTCCCACCTCCGAGTTGCCCATGGTGGGACCGTCGGGACCGGTGGGAAGCCCCACGTCCTCGCCGCTCGTTCGAATGAGCGTGGTCGGCCACGAACGCTCGATCTCGTCCGCGACGGGCGTCTTCGCCAGCTTCACGCCGTTGAAGGAATCGTGTTCGGCGTGCGGATTGCGGCCCCAGCCGTCGCGGACGACGAGCACGCACGGCACGTTTCGCGGTGCGACGGAGGACGGGGGCTTGCTCGGCGCAGCGCTCGACGACGGCATGCGCGGAGCGTAGATGCCGGCGCGCTCGCTTGCCCTCGACCGCCGTTCGCCGCTACCGTCTGCGTCGAATGGGCGACACTCCGGCGCCGACTCGACACGCCACGACCGGCTCGACGCTGCGAGAGCGATGGGACTCCGTTCGCTCGCGCGTCGCGGCGGCCGCCGAGCGCACCGGTCGTCGCGCCGACTCGGTCATGCTCGTCGTGGTGACGAAGAGCGCGTCGATCGATCAGATCCGCGAGCTGATCGGCTTCGGCCAGGTCGACTTCGGCGAGAATCGCGTGCAGCAACTCATCCAGCGCGCGGCCGCGATCGAGGAATTCGCCGCACGGCGCCGCGGGCTCGGCGGAGTCGCGGCGACGGGCGCGGGCGCCCCGGGCGGCGCCGGATCCGCCGGCGCCGCGTTCCCCGCCGTCCGCTGGCACATGGTGGGCACGCTTCAGCGCAACAAGGTGCGCAAGTGCATCGAGCTGGCGAGGCTCATCCACTCGGTCGACAACCTGCGGCTCGCGGAAGAGATCCAGATGGCGTCGATGAAGCGAAGCGAGCCGGTCGACGTGCTCGTCGAAGTCAACGTGGCCGGTGAGAAGTCCAAGCAGGGCGTGGCCCCGGCCGCCGCCCGGCACCTCATCGACCAGCTCGAGACGATGGTAAATCTCCGCGTGCGCGGGCTCATGTGCATGGCGCCGCTCGACGGCGGCACTGCCGCCGCCCGCGCCACCTTCGAGCGCTGCCGCGAACTCTTCGACGAGATCCGGCAGCGCGGCATCGGCGACGGTCGCTTCGACATCCTCTCGATGGGAATGAGCGCCGACTTCGAGACCGCGATCGAGTGCGGCGCGAATCTCGTGCGCGTGGGAAGCGCCGTCGTGGGCGAGCCCGTTCAGACCGACGCCGATTCCGACGAGTGAGCGGCCG
The DNA here is from genome assembly GCA_016873355.1 of Phycisphaerae bacterium. Lineage (GTDB taxonomy): Bacteria > Planctomycetota > Phycisphaerae > Phycisphaerales > SM1A02 > VGXK01. The sequence goes on from VGXK01000011.1 coordinate 4,752, forward strand.
CCGTCTCGGTGGCGGCGTCGCGCGAGTCCCAGCGCCGGTGGTAGCGCGCCACCGGAAGCCGGTCGAATCGACTGCCGCATCGATAGCACACGAGTCGAGCTCGCGCGAGCGCCAGCACGAGGATGTCGAGCACGAGCACCGCCACGAGGGCCGCGTACACCCACGGATTCGCGGCGAATCCCAACGCCGCGATCACGGCGCCTGCGGCGGCGAGCACCACCACGATCGGCGTCACCTGCGGAAGCGTGCGGGAGCGATAGAGCCGGCCGCCGCACGCCACGCAATGCCGAAGGCACCCCGCGTCGTCGAGCGCCTGATCCCACTGGAGGAAGACCTCCGCCGCGGGCGCATCCGGGCGCGGCACGCGCACGAGCGGCGGTCGTTGCGACGCGTCGATCTCGACGCGGCCGACCCGGCGCTTCGCGGAGTCCCGCAGGTCGACGAGCATCGACGCAAGGATACGGAGAGTGCGCGGGCGTGCGGCGGCGCGGCGGCTCCGGTTGTCCCGCCGCGCCACAAACCTCGGCCGCTATCCTCGACGCCGTGAGCGGCGCCTCCCTTGACTGGCTCGAACGCCTGCGAGGCCGCTTCCTCGTCTTCGACGGTCCCGACGGAAGCGGCAAGAGCACGCAGCTTTCGCGCTTCACCGCGTGCTGCCGCGAGCGCGGCGTTCCCGTCACGGAAGTGCGCGAGCCCGGCGGCACGCCGATCGGCGAGCAGATCCGTCGCGTGCTGCTCGATCCCGCGAACGCCGAGATGGACGTCCGCTGCGAAATGCTGCTCTACATGGCGAGTCGAGCGCAGCTCGTTCACGAGCGCATCGATCCGGCGCTGCGCGACGGTCATCTCGTGATCTCCGATCGCTTCGTGAGCTCCACCCTCGCGTACCAGGGAACGGCGGGCGGGCTCTCGAGCGACGAGATCCGGGACGTGGCGCGGGTCGCGGTCGGTGCGCGCATGCCCGATCTCGTGGTGATCTTCGACGTCGACGAGGCGACGAGCGCACGCCGCCTCTCGCCGCTGCTCGATCGCATGGAGCAGAAGGGAAGTCCCTTCCACCGGCGCGTGCGCGCGGGGTATCTCGACCAGGCGTCGCAGGATCCGTCGCGGCACCTCGTCGTCGACGCGAGCCGGGACGCCGACACGGTCTTCGCCGCACTCATGAAGGAACTCGCCGCCCGAGTCGCGACCCTGGCGCCGCTGTCGCTTCGCGCGTGAGGAATCCGCGCGCGTCGGAGGGAATCGGCGCCCGGAGTCGCACCGTGCCCGCGGCCCGGCTTCAGTAGAAGAGCTGCACCTGGAGGCGAACGACGACCTGTCCGCCGCCGGGCTGGCCGCCGTCGTTGCGCCAATCGTCGGCGTTCACGGCCTGCCCGAAGATTCCCTGCTGGAAGAGCACCGGCGCGAACGCGTAACTCACCTCGCCCATCACCTTCACCTGCCGTTGACGGAACGAGTTCGGATACCACGCGGCGCCGAGCGTGATCACGCTGTTGTGCTGGGCCGCGAAGGGATTGGCGCCGAAGTTCCGGTCCGCGTACGGATTCGTGCCGCCGCCGACGTATCCGTCGTTCGGCGTGTTCGCACCGTCCGGAACACCGCCCGCGTTGTTCGTCGACGAGTTGTTCGCGAACGGCGACGAGCCGCCCGGCAGCCATCCCCAGAACGACGCCGTGTTCCCCGCGTAGGCGTTCGATCCGTTGTTCCGCGTGGCGTACCACTCCCATCCGCCGTAGAGCTGGATCTCGTCCGAGATGAACCAGCCGGCGAGCACGATCACGCCGTAGCTGAAGATCGGCTCGTTGCCGCCGCCGTACCCGGGCACGAACGCCACGATGCCGCCGTCGCTTCCGTTTCCGGGAACAAGGCTGACGTTGTTCGGCACCGCGTTCGGCCCGTTGCCTGCGCCGTCGAGCGGCGTGAATCCGCCGCTCGGATTCGAAATCCACCCGGCGGGAATGCCGCTGGCGATGTTGCCGGTGACGGCGCCGAAGAGACTGAATCCCTCGACGTGGATCATGCCGTCGACGGTCCAGGTCAGGTTCGACGCGGCGGAGTTGCCGTTGATCGGCAGGTTGTTCGGGTACTGAATCGAGGTCGCGGGAACGAGGATCGGCACGCCGCTTCCGAAGAGCGTCGAACCGGACGCGACGAGATTCCCGTTCGCGCCGGAGGCGACGCTCCAGGTGTCGTTCGTCGCGGCGCCGAGTCGATGCCCGCCGCGCTGCCAGTTCACCGCGCCGCCTACGTACATGCCGAAGGGTTCGCCCGGCACGCTGCTCAGGTCGTCGAACTGCCCCCATGTTCCGGCGATCTTCCACTCCGCCCGCGCCGTCAGCGCGCCGTCGCTGAACGATCCCAAGGACGTGTCGTTGCCGATGATCGCGCTGCCGTTGTTGTTGTTGCCGCCGTCGTTGAAGCTGCCGATCACGCGCAGCGCGTCGTTCTGGAACTCGAGCTCGATTCCCTGCGTGAACTTGGCGGAGAAGAACTGGTTCGCGAGCGATCGCTGCACGAGCAGCTGCGCCCACGACGCGACGAGCTCCTCCTTGAGCAGCGGCGGCTTGAACTGCCCCACGGTGATCGACCAGTGCTCGTCGAGCCGCTTCGTGACCAGGGCGTATTCGATTTCCACTCGTCCGCCCGCCGTTCCCGGCCCGGCGGAGGCGTTCCCGGCGAGCGGTCCCGTGCTCGAGGCGCCGAATGCGTCCGCGCTCGTCGACACCGTGGTGAACGCGGTCTGGCTCGACGTGCGTCCCTCGTTGATCGTCAACTGGTACTGCCAGCTCGGATCGACGACATGGCCGCTGAAGGTGAGCTTCATGTCGCGCACCTCGAAGCCGCGCGCCGTGCGGGCGGTGCGCTGCGGCGCCGTGCCGACGAAGCCCTGGAATCCGCGCAGCTCCGTTCCGCCGGGCGGAGTGCCGAGCGGTCCGGAGGCGGGCGGCTGATTCGTACCCGCGTCGAGTTGCCCGAGCGAGCGCGTGCTCAGTCGGCTCAGCGCGTACCGCATCTGCATCTGCGCGTTCACGACGAGGCGGAAGTTCCCGTCCGGCGACGACACGAAGAATCCGCCGTCGTAGCCGGAGATGGCGCCGGCCTCGAAGAGCGCCGCGCCTCGTTCCGCGCCCGCAAGCGAGTCGATCACGAATCGCCGGAGGTCTTCCGCGCGCTCCTGCGAGAGCGTGCGTTCGCCCCGGATGGCGCGAACGAGCGCCAGGTCGCCGGCATGCTCGTCGACGGCGCGATTCAAGCCGTCGAGTTCCGCGCGCATCTCCGCGATGCGCTGCGATCTCGAGTCGTCGCCGCCGCGTGCGTCCGGTGCGGCGGCCGCGGCGATCGCGTCGATCGGGCCTGCCGCCGCCGCGGAACACGCGGCACCCGCGAGCAGCGGCAAACCGAGCCGCGAACACGCGGAGTATCGATGTGCGCAGCGCCGCCGCACGGTCGGTCGAAAAGGCTACTCGGCCGGGTATCTTCCCTGCCCGCATGGTCCCGATCCGACTGGAGCGCCTGGAGCGCGCCTTCGGCGCCACGATCGCGGTGCGCGGCGTGGATCTCGCCATCCCCGCCGGGAGCCTGCACTTCCTGCTCGGCCCGTCCGGCTGCGGCAAGACCACGATCCTCCGCATGATCGCGGGATTCCTCGAGCCGACGGGCGGACGCGTGCTCTTCGGCGATCGCGATGTCACCGCGCTCGCGGCGGAGAAGCGCAACGCCGGCATGGTCTTCCAGAGCTACGCGCTGTGGCCGCACCTCTCGGTCTTCGAGAACGTGGCGTTCGGATTGCGCGTTCGGCGCGAATCCGGCGCGGAGGTCTCGCGCCGCGTCGGCGAAGCGCTCGAGATGGTTCGCATGAGCGAGTTCGCGGAGCGCAAGCCGAATCAGCTCTCCGGCGGTCAGCAGCAGCGCGTGGCGCTGGCGCGCGCGATCGTCTTCAAGCCGGAGGTGCTGCTGCTCGACGAGCCGCTCTCGAACCTCGACGCGAAACTCCGACTCGAGATGCGCCACGAGATTCGGCGCATCTGTTCCGAGATCAGGATGACGACCGTCTATGTCACGCACGATCGCGACGAGGCGATGTCGCTCGCCGACGGCGTGGTGGTGCTGCGCGACGGGCGCATCGAGCAGACCGGCGCGCCGCGCGACCTCTACGAGCGGCCGGCCAATCGCTTCGTGGCGGAATTCCTCGGCGAGGCGAACTTCCTCGACGGGCGGATCGGGTCGATGACCGGCTCGACGGCGACGATCGACACGCCGCTCGGCTCGCTGCGGAGCGAGGCGGCGTCGACCGGATCGAACGATCGCGGCGTCGGCGCCGCGGCCGCCGCGCCGACGACCGGTTCCTCCGTGCTCGTCTGCATCCGGCCGGAAGCGTTCCGCATCGTCGCGCCCGAGCGTGCGTCGGCCGCGTCGAATCGAGTCGAAGGCCGCGTCGAGTCGACCACGTACCTCGGCGACACGGCGCAGCATCGCGTGCTGTGCCGCGGCGCCGCGATCGCGGTCACCGAGTCGAATCCCAGGCGCGCGAATCGCGGCGGCGAGTCGATCTCGCTCGACGTGGATCCTTCGCAGGTGGTGCTGCTGCCGGGCGGATGACGCCGCGACGGACGGCGGGAGCGGCGTCGGGCGAAACGAGCGAGGCTCGTCGAGGTCGACGGCGCGAAGCCGCCCGATCTTGAGCCCGTGCAACGACTGGAGACGACCGTGCGCTCACGCGCCGACGCGCAGCCGCACTCGCAGCGATCCGGCTCGAAGCGCCGCGCGAAGCGCCGCCTCGACGCCGCCACGCAGCGCGCGATCGAGTTCGAACGACGTCGCCGGATCGTCGACGGAGACGAGCAGCGTTCCGCGCGAGTTGGAGACGACCCGCGAGCGCGCCGCGAGTTCCGCCGGCACGAGCGATTCCCACGCGCGGCCGGCGCTGCCGATCGATCGCTCCTGGCGAGAAAGTTCTCGCTCGAAGGCGTTCACGATCGGCGCGATCGCGGTGTCGCGCTCGCGACGACCGCGGAAGTTGCGCAATCGTTCGAGCTTGACGATCGTGTCGGCGTTCCTCACAGGCGATTCCGGTGCGGCGGGCATGACGGTCGAGCAGGCTACCCAACGGATCTATCGGCGAGCGGTGTGGATCGGCTGCGGATTCGTCGTGGAATCGAAGAGCCCTTCCGGAATCGGTCGCGCCCGCCCCTCCCGGTCCAGGCACGCGAGCGTGGTCGATCCGATCGCGAGCACCTCGTCGCCGCGACGCAGCTCGTAGTCGTGCTCGATCTTCACGTGCCCGGCGCTTCGAAGCGTCGTGCGCAGCGTGACGAGATCGTCGTATCGCGCCGGCGCGCGGTACCTGGCCTCCAGGCGCACCACCGCGAGAAGTATTCCCTGCGCTTCGAGATCGCGGTAGTTGCGGCCGGTCGAGCGCAGGAGTTCCGTGCGTCCCATCTCGAACCAGACGGGGTACACGGTGTGGTGCACGACCCCCATGGGGTCGCACTCGCAGTAGCGCACGCGGATCTCGATCGAGCCGTTCACGGTCGGCAGCGTAGCGACGGCCGATTCCGCACCGCGACACGCGCGACGCCGTGAGGCCGTGGCGCCGATGCGGGAATTCGACACGCCGGCGCCGCCGCGGCGTCTCAACCGTCGATGCGCACGAGCGTCAGCTCGGGCACGCTGCCGCGAATCGCGACCGAAGTCGCCCTGCCCTCTTCCACCACGAAGCGGAGGCGGACGCTCGGAACGCCCGACGGGAAGAACTCGTCGTTCCCCACGAACCGGATCATGCGATTGTTCGACCGCGATTCGCCCGTCTCGACATCCACGACCAGTTGCCCGGAGTCGTTGAGTCGACTCACGAGCTTGAGTCCGCTCTGACCGCACGCGAACGTGCCGATGTATCGCGTCTGCTCCGCCGCCGAGAGCTGCGTGACCTCGAGACCCGTGCCGGCGTCGCCGAGCGATTCGAGATACGCGATCGTGTCGGCCGCGTGCGTCCCTCCCGCCTTCGCGTGCGCGAGAAGCGGGATGCCGTGCGGTCCGAGCGTGCGCTGGATGCCGGGCTTCGCGACGACGAGCGCCTTGACGACATCGGTGTAGCCCAGCATCGCCGCCGCGAAGATGTCGATGCGCGCGCCGTGCGCAAGCAGGAACTCGGCGATCCCGCGCTGACCGACATGCGATGCGGCGCCGAGCGGCGATTCCCAATCCCCGAAGCCCCAATCCCACCACGCGTTCACGAGCTCGGGGCAGCTCGTCACAAGTTCCTTGACCCGCTGCTCGTTGAAGTGCGAGACGCCCACGACTTCGGCCACGAGCTTCGGATCCTGTCGCGGAAATCCGGGCCAGGGCTTCCTGGCGTCGGCGCCGTTGACCGGCGGATCGGCCCCGACGGGTGACCCGGACAACCACGCCAATGCCGCGATGGCCGCGGTGCCCTGTGTTCCTGCGCGAAGAAGGTCGCGTCGGCTCGCATTCATGCTCATGGAGACTGCTCGTTCGGCGAGAACTGTTACCGCCGAGACCTGCTCGTGGTCCTCGAAAATCGCGAGGGGACGAGCGCCCCCGACTACTTGCCGATGCAGAATCGCGAGAAGACGAGCGCAAGCAATTCGTCCGCGTGCACGGCGCCCGTGATCTCGCCGAGGGCGTCGAGCGCGAGCCGAAGCAGCGCGGCCGTCTGCTCGGGCGCCTTCCACGGCCCGGCGGGGACCTCGCGGTTCGATCGCTCGACCGCCTCTCGCAGCGCGCTCGCGGCACGATCGAGCGCCTGGCGATGGCGCGGCATGAGCGACATGGCGCCCGCGTGCGCCGGCGCGGCGCCGGCGAGCGCTCGCGCCACGGCGCGCGCAAGGTCTGCGAGCCCGAGGCCGGTCGTCGCACTCGTCTCGATCGCGGGCACCGCGAACGAGTGACCGAAGGCGCCGCGCCGATCACATTTCGTGCGCACGACGATCCTCGGACGATCGCCGCAGAGCCCGATTGCGCGGTCGACCGGTTCGGCGCTCGTCGAATCGAGGCAGACGAGCAGCAGATCCGCTTCCCGAATCGCGCGTTGCGCCGCCTCCGCGATGCGCGCCGAGAGGGTCGAGGCGTCGGCATGGTCAAGCCCCGGCAGATCCACGAGCAGCACGTCGATCGAGGCGCTCGATCGCTCGATCGACGCATTCGGGTCATCCACACGATCGTTCGGCGCATCGACACGTTCCTTGGGCGCCCTTGCGACGATCCGCCACGGCGCCTCGATCGCGTCGCGCGTGGTTCCGGCGACGGGACTCGCGACCGTGCGGCGCGCGCCGACGAGCGCGTTGAAGAGCGTGCTCTTGCCTGCGTTCGGCGCGCCGACGAGCACCACGCGCGGCAGCGATTCGCGCGAGCGCTGCGACGCGCCGCGACCCTCGGTCGCTTCGATCTCCTTCGCAACCTCGCCGATCGACGCCGCCAGCGCCTCGGGCGTGATCGCGACCACGTCCTCCTCATCCGTGAAGTCGATTCCCGCTTCGAGAAGCGCGGTGCCTTCCGCGACTCGCCGAGACCAGTCGGCGCACGCGCGTCCGAGCGCTCCGTCGGCGAGTCGTGCCGCCGCGTCGAGTTCCGCGTCGTTCGTGGCGCGGACGAGCGCGGCGATTCCCTCCGCCTCGTCGAGCGAAAGCCGGCCGTTCAGGAACGCCCGCGCGGAGAACTCGCCGGGTCCCGCGCGTCGCGCGCGAGGATCAAGCGCGAGCATCGACGAGATCACCAGCTCCAGCAGATGCGGATTCCCCGGCAAGAGCAGCTCGAAGGTGTCGTCACCGGTGGCGCTGCGCGGCCCCGGCATGCGCATCGCGATCGCGGGCAGTCCCGGCGCCGGCACGCGCAATCGCACCCGTGCCACGCCGCGCGGACCCGGAATCGCCGCGGCCCTGGACGCGCCGTGCGGTTCCTCGCCTCGATCGCCGCGCGATCGCCACGGCGTCATGAGCGTCGCGTCGAGCAGCTCGAGCGCGCCGGCGCCCGACACGCGCACGAGCCCACGCCACGACCGTCCCGGCGGCGAACTGACGGCCACGATGATGCTCGATCGATCCATCGTCCGAGTCCCGCCGCTCCGCGTTCGAGTGCGCACCGCGGCGTGCGCTACCGGGCGCGGCGCCGCACCGAGCGCCCGCGCCGGCAGGCGGCGCGTCGCGCTACCCGCGATCCTTGAACTTCTTCGGCGGGCCCTTCTGCTTCTGCCGCGCTCGCTCGAGCGCCTCGGCGTACATGCGACCCATGAGATCCCTCGACTTCTTCTTCGGCGCCGGCGCCTTCGGCGCGAGGTCCATCTTCTTGATCTGCTCGCGAACGCGCTTGCCCTCGAAGATGCCGACGATCGTCGAGGTGAGGATGTAGAGGGTCAATCCCGCGGGCGCCTTGAAGAGGCCGATCGGGAAGATGATGACCATCATCCACTTCATCATCTTCTGCTGCTGCTCCTGCTCGGGCGTCAGCTTCGTGGTCGGCGGCGGCGTCATGTACTTCTGGCTGATCCAGAAGACGACGCCCATCAGCAGCGGGATGAGATTGATTCCCTGGAGCGTGAAGAGCCAGAGATTGATCTCGGACGGGAAGACGATGAAGTTGTCGGGCGCGCTCAGATCACCGAGGAATCGCCAGCCCCACAGGGACTGGAACACACCGAAGAACGCCGACTGCTGCCTGAGATCGAACGCGAAGTAGAGCACCGCGTAGAGCGCGATCCAGATGGGCGTCTGAAGGAACGTGGGCAGGATGCCGCCGAGGCAGCCGACCGGGTTCACGCCCTTCTCGCGATAGAGGCGCATCTGCTCCACCTGGAGTCGCTGGGGATCGTCGCCGTGGCGCTGCTTGAGCGCGTCGAGCTGCGGCTTGAGTTCCTGCATGCCGCGCGCGAAGCGCTGCATGTTCACCTGCGAGTACTTCGTCAGGGGGTGGAGGAGGACTCGCACGATCACCACGAGCACGATGATGGCCAGTCCCCAGTCGAAGACGACCCAGTCGTGCAGGAACATGAGCAGTTGCACGATGAGCGTGGCGAGCCATGCGAACGTGCACCACGAACAGCAGCCGCTGATCTGGTAGAGGATGAGTCCGCCGAGATTGAGCCCCGCGTACGGCTCGACGCGATCGAGCACGCGCGGGTCGAGCGGCCCGGCGTAGACGAAGAGATCGAGCGAGCCCGTCGACGCGGGCGCCACCGAGAACGCAGGCGAACGCAGCGTGCTGAAGATCGTGCGCACCGGATCGTTCAGGTCGGCGGTGACGGCGACTTCGGCGACGACTCCCGCCACGCTCTTGGAGTTCTGCGTCGGCGGGCGATAGCCGCCGTGCACGGCGAGCGAGAAGTATCGATTCGTGGTGCCGAACCAGCACATCTCGTAGCCCGCCTCGAGCTGCGCCTTCGTCGGCCAGAGCTGATTCGAACCCGCCTCGATGCGCGAGAGCACGGTCGACCGCTCCTCCGTCGCGCCGTGCACGATCACCGACTGGCGGCTCGGATCGCGGGCGGCGCTGAAGAGATAGCCGAACTGGAATCGGCGCGTGTCCATGAAGCCGCCGCTCTCGAGCGTGAGGTCGCCCGGACCGCACTGCGACCACGCGAGCCGGAGTTCGCGAGCCGTGCGATTCTCGAAACGATGCACGAGCGCGAGATCGAATCCCGCGCCGAAGGCATCGCGTCCGCCCGGCGCGAGCTCGAAGCGCCGCTCGACGACGAGCACGACGGCGCCCGCGTCGTCGACGATCTCGGTCGAGAAGACGCCCGGGGCGCGCTCGGCCCAGACGTCGTCGAGCAGCTTCACCTGCTCGCCGTCGATCGAGCAGTCGATTGCCGCGAGCAGCGGGACCATGTTGCCGCCGAAGCGCTGGAGCGACGACAGCACGTAGCGCTCGGAATCCGCCGGAAGCGGAGGCGGATTCGCGGCCCCGGCCTTCACCGCTCGCTCATGCGCCTCGAACGCGGCGCGAGCCTCCGCGTGCTTCCAGTACTCGCTGAAGACGATCTCCGAGATGCCGGCGCCGCGCGGATGGAAGCGGATGCGGAAGCGTGCGGCGTCGGAATCGAGCGAGCCGATCGGCGCGAACGAATCCTCGCCCGGCGCCGCGGCGCCGCCGGGCACGCGCGCCGAGAGAAGCTTCGAGTAGCCCGCCGCGCGGGGAGGCGGCGCGTTCGCCGCGGCGGCGGCGGGCGTCGGCGGTGATGCGCTCGCGGCCGGCGCGGCGGCAGCCGGCG
>VGXK01000012.1 GCA_016873355.1 Phycisphaerae bacterium
AGCAGGATTGGCATGCCCACCAGGAAGACCATGGTGGTGCCGTGCATGGTGAACAGGCGGTTGAAGGTGTCGGGCTCGATCGCATCGTGCAGCGGCACCAGGAGCTGGTAGCGCATGGCCGTCGCCTGGAGTCCCGCGATCACGAAGAAGACGAGTCCCGTCGCCACGTACATGATGCCCAGCCGCTTGTGGTCGACGGTGATCGTCCACTCGTGAAGGCGCGCCATGAGTCCCGCGGCGCGCGGCTCGGCGTGCGATGCGGGTTGTGAGGTGAGGGACGACACGGGTGGTTCGTGGAAGCGGGAGTCGGTGCGATCGATCGTTTCGCTAGCGGAGCGTCATCAGGTAGTCGGTGATCAGGTCGAGCTGCGTCGAGTCGAGCTTGAGCGAAGGCATGTTGCAGCCGGGCTTGATCGTCTGCGGATCGTCGATCCAGGCGCGGAGGTTGTCGCGCGTGAGCGGTCGCACGCCGGCGCCGATCGTCTCGCGGCTCGCCAGATGCGTGAGGTTGGGACCGAACATGCCGACGCTCGCGCCGTCGACGTCATGGCAGTTCATGCACGCAAGCGCAAGGAAGAGATTGCGGCCGGCGTCGACGCTCGAGTCGGCGACCGCGGGCGTGGCTTGGTGCTCGAGCCACGCGGCGAACAGCTCGGGATCGACGGCGCTGACTCGAAGCAGCATGTTCGCGTGCTGCGTGCCGCAGTACTCGGCGCACTGGCCGAGGAAGACGCCCGGCCGCTGCGCCTTGAACCAAAGCAGATTCGTTCGCGCGGGGACCAGGTCGGTCTTGCCCGCGAGTCGCGGAACCCACCAGCTGTGCACGACGTCGGCGGACTCGAGCTCGAGCCAGACCGGTCGACCGGTCGGCACCACGAGCTCGTTCGCGGTGACCACCTCGCGTCCCGGGCCGAGCTCGTCCGGGTATCGGTACTCCCACCACCACTGATGCCCGATCACCACCACGCGAAGCGCCCCTTCCGGCGGCTCCGTGAGCTGCACCTCGCGGATCGTGCGAATCGTGACCAGGCCAAGCACGAAGACGATGATGAGCGGGACCACCGTCCAGGCGAGTTCGATCGGATTCGAGCCGTAGAGCTGGGCCGGTTCGGTCTCGCCGCCGTTCGAGGCCGCCGACTCGCCGCCGGCGCTCGATCGGCCGCCCCGCGTTTCCCGCGAACTCCGCCGGAAACGCACGACCGCCACGAGCAGAAGTCCCTCGACGACCACGAAGATCGCGGCGCAGATCCCCAGCACGAGCCACGCAAGCGTGCGGATCGATTCCGACGGAGGCGAGTCCGCACCGAAGATGCCCGTGACGCCCGCGCCGCTCTGCGGGAGCACGCCGGGAGCGCAGATCTCCGTGCGGGATCCCGCATGCGCTCCCGGAACGATCACGATCAGGGCCGCAAGCACGACGAGGGCCGCGATCGATCGCGCCTTCGTCGCTCTCCGGATCGTGTTGCCCGATCGAAGCATTCGCCGAGATCGTCCTCCGTCGCGCGGTCGCGAGTCTAACGACCGTCGACGGATGGCGTCGCGCCGCACTGCCGGTGACAGGAATCGAACCTGCACTCCCTTTGAGGGGAAACGGATTTTGAATCCGTCGCGTCTGCCAGTTCCGCCACACCGGCGCGTTCGTCGCAGTGTCCCCGATCGGGAGATCCGCGACAAGCGGACGATGATCGATGCATCGCCGTCTCGCTCGCGTGCGCAAGAAAGCGGGGCCGCGACCATGGAAGGCCGCGACCCCGCCACGGGTCGAATCGTCACGACGACGGCGCCCTTGCGGCGCCTCGTCGTCAACCGGTCCAGGCGCCCAGCAGCGTGCCGAGGTCGTCGCCGTCGACGACGCCGTCGCTGTTGAGGTCCGCGCAGGTCCCGGCTCCGCCGATGCCCCAAAGACCGAGCAACTCGCCGAGATCGCTTCCATCCACGGCGCCGTCGCCGTTGAGGTCGGGCGAGCACGACGGATCGCACGGAATCGATCGACTCGACGTCGACGCCGCAGGCGTCCTGCGCGATCGCTTCCGAGGTGGCGCTCGTGGCGATCGCGACGATCAACGCCGCCACGCCGCGAGAGAAGGCCATGCTCGATCTCTCCCCACACGAGCGTCCGCACGCGGGAGGCCGATGAACGAATCGACCCCAGGCTGCCGCCACGAGACGCGGCGATTGTCCCTCGATTGCAAGGGTTGCGTCAAGAAAGGGCAGGCAAACACACGGTGTCCCGGCGCCTTCCGTCGAGGCAATCGGACTCGAACTCGTTTGGTTATCGAGATCGTGGCGCTCGGATCGGCCGCGTGGAGGCCGTCGAGCCGAAGCTACTCGCCGCCGACCGGCGTGCCGGTGGCCGTGTAGTTCGGGCTTTCCTTGGTGATCTGGATGTCGTGCGGATGACTCTCGATCACGCTCGCCGCCGAGACGCGCACGAAGCGCGCGTTCATCCGCAGTTCGTCGAGCGTGGCGCAGCCGCAGTAGCCCATGGCCGCGCGCAGGCCCCCCACCATCTGATAGACGAATTCCGAGAGCGGTCCGCGATACGGCACGCGCCCCTCGACGCCCTCCGGAACGAACTTCCGCGTGCCCAGTCCCGCCTGCCCGTAGCGGTCGGCGGAGCCCTGCGACATGGCGCCTTCGCTGCCCATTCCGCGATAGCTCTTGAAGCGCCGCCCGCGATGGATCACGAGCTCGCCCGGACTCTCGTCGAGCCCCGCGAAGAGGCCGCCGAGCATGACCGCGTGTGCGCCCGCGGCGATCGCCTTGGCGATGTCGCCCGACTGCCGCACGCCGCCGTCGGCGATCACCGGAATTCCCCTCGACGCCGCCGCCTCGACCGCGTTCATGATCGCGGTGATCTGCGGCACGCCGACGCCGGTGACGACGCGCGTGGTGCAGATCGAGCCGGGACCGATGCCCACCTTCACCGCGTCGGCGCCGGCGTCGATGAGCGCCTTGGCGCCGTCGGCGGTGGCGACGTTCCCGGCGACGACGTCGATGCGGTGCCGCTTCTTGATCTCGTCGACCGTGGCGAGCACGTTCCTGCTGTGGCCGTGCGCCGTGTCGACGACGAGCACGTCCGCTTCCGCCGCCACGAGCCGTTCCACGCGCTCCATCTGCATCACGCCGCACGCGGCGCCCACGCGGAGGCGACCGCGCGAATCGCGGCAGGCGTTCGGATGCTTCGTGAAGTTCTCGCAGTCGCGCATGGTGATCATGCCGCGAAGGCGACCGGCGGAATCGACGAGCAGGAGCTTCTCCACGCGGGCGCGGCTGAGAATCGTCTCGGCTTCCGCGGGCGTCGTCTCGGGCGGCGCGGTGACGAGCTTCTCGCGGGTCATCACGTCGCCGACCTTCACGTCGCTTCGGGCGTCGTGGAGGAACTTCATGTCGCGACGCGTCAGGATTCCCACGAGTTCGCCGTGGCTCGTGCCGTCCTGCGTGACCGGGAACCCGGAGACGTTCTGCTCGGCCATGAGCGCCACCGCGCGGGCCACGGTGTCCCCGGGGGCGAGCGTGACCGGGTCCGTGATGACGCCGTTCTCGCTGCGCTTGACCTTGGCCACTTCCCGGGCCTGCCGCTCCGGCGTCATGTTCCGATGCACGACGCCGAGGCCGCCCTCCTGGGCGAGCGCGATCGCAAGCGCCGCCTCCGTGACCGTGTCCATCGGCGCGGAAACGAGAGGAATCCGAAGCGGGATCGACTTCGTAAAGATGGTGAGCGTGTCCGCCTGCTCGGGAGTCACCTCGCTGGCGCGAGGGAGCAGGAGCACGTCATCGAAGGTGATGCCGTCGGCGACGATCTTCGCTGAGCGGGGCTCCATCGCGGAAGCCTACCAGCGGGTCCCGCCAACTGCTACCCTTCGCGACTCGGCGCCCGGTGGCGCCCGTCGCCCCGTCCCGTCCCCGCGCCGCCTCGCAAGGAGCCGCACGCCTTGGCCGGAAATGCCGATCGGATCGCCACGCTCGCCAGTCCCATCAACATCGATCGGGGACTTCATCCGGGAGAAGGCAAGAAGTCGTGGCACACCTGGCTCGCCGCCGCCATCAAGTTCGGCGCGAGCGATCTCATCGTGAAGAGCGACCTTCGCCCGCGCATCCGTCATCGAGGCATTCTCAAGGACCTCGAAACGGACGTGGTCACGCGGGAGCTCATGTTCCAGGTGGCCAAGGACATGCTCGACGAGGGGCAGCTCGACATCTTCCGCACGAAGGGCTCGGTCGATCTCGCCTACGACTTCGACGAGCGGAACCGCTTCCGCGTGAACCTGTTCATGGCGCGCGGCAAGCCGGCGGTCGCGGCGCGACTCATCACGAGCAACATCAAGAAGTTCGAGGATCTCTACCTGCCCGGGATCCTCGGCGACATCGCGATGGCGGCGCAGGGGCTCATCCTCTTCTCCGGCGTGACGGGCTCCGGCAAGAGCACCTCGATCGCGTCGATGCTCCAGTACGTGAACGAGCGCAAGAAGGTGCACATCGTCACGATCGAGGACCCGATCGAATACATCTTCCGCGACGACAAGGCCACCATCAATCAGCGCGAGGTCGGCATCGACTGCACGAACTTCAACGACGCGCTCCGCGCGCTCGTGCGCGAGAATCCCGACGTGGTGCTCGTCGGCGAGATGCGCGACTACGAGACCTTCGAGGCCGCGATCCGCGCGTCGGAAACGGGTCACCTGGTCTTCGGGACGATCCACGCAAGCTCCGCGTGGCAGACCTTCGGCCGCATCTACGACCTCTTCCCGGAGGGCGAGCGAGACCAGATCCGCAAGCTGCTCGCCTACAACCTCCGCGCGATCGTCTATCAGAAGCTGCTGCCGACGCTTCGACCCGAGATCGCGCGAATTCCCGCCCTCGAGATCCTCATCAACACGCCGCCCGTGCAGAAGTACATCCTCGACGCCCGGGAAGGCGAACTGCTCGACATCATCAAGAACAGCCACGAGGAGGGCATGGTCGACTTCACCACCTCGCTTGTGCGCCTCGTGGAGCAGGAATACATTCACCAGAAGGTGGCGCTTGAAGCCACGCCCAAGCCCGAGGAGCTGAAGATGCGGCTCAAGGGCATCTCGTAATCGGCGCCGGCGCGCCGTTCGGAGCAACGCGTTGATCATCCTTTCGCAGACCGCCCCGGTCAGCCAGGTCGAGGCCGCCCTGCTCATGAGCATGGTGAAGCCCGTGCTCACGCTGATCCCGTTCGTCGCCTACGTGTGGGTCACGGGCAGCAAGTTCGATCGCGACGCGCGGAAGCGCCAACTCCAGCCGGCCACCTGGGCGATCGTCTTCGCGCTTGCGCCGGTCGCGGCGCTCGCCGCGGTGCTCGTGATTCCCGCATTCTGGATCGGCTGGCCGGCGTCGCTCGTCATTCTCGGCGGCACGCTGCTTGCGTACGTGCTCTACCGCAATCCGCGCGTCGAGGAAGAGGATCGCTACACGATCGGCGCGCTCAAGGTGGGTGAATCGATCCAGGCTCGCAAGGCGGCGGCCGCCGTGCGCGCGGCGCGCATCCGCTTCCTCGATCCGCAGAAGCGCGAGCAGCCGGTGCCGCTCAAGGAGGATCCGCTGCACGCCGTGCACGGCGCGGTCGAAGCGCTCGTCGCCGCCGCGCTCGAGGCCCGAGCGACGCGACTCGAGCTCGCGCCCACGCCGCAGGGATTCGTGCCGCTCCAGATCGTCGACGGCGTGCGCCAGCGCCGCGAACCGATGCCGCCCGACGTGGCGACCGCCTCGATCGACTACCTGAAGAAGATGGCCGGTCTCGACGTGAACGAGCGCCGCAAGCGCCAGAACGCCGACTTCTGGGTCATCGACGGCGAGACGCTCGTCCGCACGAGCCTGAACGTCTCCGGCGGGTCGAGCGGCCAGTCGCTGCGGCTCGACTTCGATCGCGAGAAGCAGCTCTCGAAGCCCTTCGACTCGGTCGGCATGATCGAGGGCCAGCGGACGCTGCTGGCGCCGCTCACGGAACTCTCGAGCCGCCACGGCGTGGTGCTCGTGGCGGCGGCGCCCGGCCAGGGTCTCACCACGCTGCTCTACAGCCTTCTCTCGCGACACGACGCCTTCACCTGCAGCGTGAAGTCGCTCGAGCGCCAGGTCGAGCTGCGCATCGACGGCGTGGATCAGCAGCTCTACACCGCCGCGAACGCCGCCGTCGACTACGCCTCGCAGCTCCAGTCGATCGTGCGGCGCGGTCCGGACATCGTGATGGTGGGCGATCTGAGCGAACCGCGCACGGCGCAGATCATCGCGCCGGCCGCCACCGAGAGCGTGCTCTTCTACGTGGGACTCACCGTGAACGCCGCGCCCGGCGCGGAGGTGGCGGCGGCCATGCGCGACTGGTTCCGCGCCGTCGGCGACCTCTCGAAGGGCGCCAAGCCTCTTCAAGCGATCGTGACGCAGCGGCTGCTTCGCAAGCTCTGCGAATACTGTCGCCAGCCGCATCCTCGCGCGGCGGAGATCCTCAAGAAGATCGGCGCGCCCTCCGGCACGTCGCCCACGCTTCTCGCCGCGAGCGGCAAGGTGCAGGTGAAGAACCGCGTCGAGACCTGTCCGCTCTGCAAGGGCACCGGATTCCTCGGACTGATCGGCGTGCACGAAGTGGTCGTCTTCGACGACGAGACGCGCGGCATGCTCGCGTCGAACGACGCGAACGGCGCCTACGCCGCGGCGCGGCGCAAGCACAAGTCGCCGAGCCTGCTCGAGGCGGGACTCGCGCGCGTGCGCGACGGCACGACGAGCGTGGAGGAGTTCCAGCGCGTGCTTGCGCCGCCGAAGCCCGCCGGTGACGCGGCCGCCGGCGGCGCCAGCGCCCCCGCCGCCGCGCAGAAGGCCTGAACCCGCGAGCATCCGACCACGGAGCACGAGCCATGATCCTTTCCGCCCTCGTCGTCGCGATCGTCCTGCTCATCGCCTACTGGTGGGCGAACCAGGGCCTGATCAGCGCCCTGCTCCACTTCCTCTGCGTGGCGATCGCCGGCGCGATCGCGTTCGGTCTCTGGGAGTGGATCACCGTCTCGTTCTTCCTGCGCGGAATTCGATTCGACGAGTACGCCTGGGGCGTCTCGCTCATCGGCGCGTTCGTGGTGGTGCTCTTCCTGCTGCGGCTGCTCACGGATCGCTTCGCGCCGAACGAAGTGCGGCTGCCGGGCGGATTGAACTACGCCGGCGGCGCCGTCTTCGGGCTCGGCGCGGGCGTGCTCTCGACGGGCATCGTGCTTACCGGCTGGGGATACCTCCAGTCCTCGCCGGAGATCCTCGGCTACTCCGGGTTCGTGCGCTCGCAGCAGGCGTCGGGTCAGCCCACGCAGACGCAGCCGAATCTTCCGCCGACGCTCGTGCTCGAAGCGACCGAGTGGTTCTACGGCACGCTCAGTCTCGGCGCCTTCTCGCCGATCGACTCGGATCGTGCGCTCGGGAACGAGATTCCGCGCTTCGCGAACCTCGGGGGAAGCGCCGTGCGGGACAGCTACGGCGACGGCAAGGGCAAGATCTCGATTCCGCCGGCGTCCGTGAAGATCGCGGACTTCGTCGAGCTTCCGTCGATGGGTTCCGGCGCGTTCGCGCTGCGGCTCGACGTCGAGGCGCCCGCGTTCGACCGCCGCACGATGTTCACGCTGTCGGCATCGCAGGCGCGGCTCATCGGCGACGACGAGAGCGAACCGGCGGTGGCGTTTCCGACCGACTTCGGCCAGAAGAACGCCGCAAACGACCGGCTCTACCTGCCCTACACCTTCAGCGACGTGACCTATTTCGCAAGCAGCCCGTCGGCGGCGCAGAGCGCGGCGATCTTCCTGGCGTTCCCCAGGTCGGCGCTCAACGGGCAGGTGCCCAAGTACCTCCAGGTGAAGGGACTCCGCATGCCGCTGCCCACGCCGCAGCGCGAGCCGGCGCTCTCGACCTTCGCGGCGTACCTCGATCGCTACGGCGGCGGCGGCACGGGCGCGAGCGCCGCGGAACTGCGGGCGCTCTTCCAGTATGTCGAGGGCGTGAATCCGCTCTCGGCGGCGCACATCAGCACCGACAACACGATCAATCCGGCGGCGGGCAACGTCAACTCGATTCCCGGCACGCTCGCGGCGGACGACCGGCGGTATCTCGTTTCCGGCGCCGGCGACTTCCGCCGCACCGGGCCCACGATCGGCAATCGCGATCTGCGCCTCAACGGAATCCTCGAGCCGGGCGGCACGCGCGTGGTGCGGCTCGACGCGAGCCGCGGCGCCTCGCCGATCGACCTCTACGATGTCGACCGCATCCGCGCCCTCCGCAAGGGCGCCGGCGCCGAGGCGACGCCCGAACTCGTCGACCGGAGCTTCAACACCTACCAGCCGTTCGGCTATCTCTGGGTGCGCGAGCGTGAGGGAATCGTGCGCGTGTACCTGGATCTGCCCAGCGGGGGTCGGTGGACGCTCGGCAACCTGCCGGTGGCGGGAGACGAGGACAAGCTCTTCCTGCTCTACCGGTTGCCGGTGGGAACGAACATCATCGGCGTGATCTATCGCGATCCGGCGAAGCCGGTGGACAAGGCGAAGATCGCGGCGCAGTGCAACTGGACCGTGCCGGCCAAGTAGCGCGTGCAGCGGGCAACGAAGCGCGCGGCGGAGAGATTCGATGTCGCCCCGGCGTAGCGCGGCGTCGCGCGCTACTTCTTGAGCCAGCGCTCCACGAAGTGGATGTCGAAGGTGGCGTTCCTGAAGTCGGGGTGATCCATCAGCTTGAGATGCAGCGGGATCGTGGTCTTGATCGGGCCGATCTCGAAGGCCTTGAGCGCGTCCTTCATCTTCGCGATCGCCGCGTCGCGCGACGCGCCGTGCACGATGAGCTTGCCGATCATGGAGTCGTAGTTCGGCGGGATGCGGTAGCCCGCGCGGGCGTGCGAATCGAGGCGGATGCCCGGACCGCTCGGCGCGCTCCAGCGCTCGATCAATCCTGCCTGCGGCATGAACCCGCGATCGGGATCCTCCGCGTTGATGCGGCATTCGATCGCGTGACCCTTCGCCGAGATCTCGTCCTGCGTGAACGGCAGCGTCTCCCCCGCCGCCGCCCGGATCATGGTCTTCACGATGTCGACGCCGGTGATCATCTCGGTCACCGGATGCTCCACCTGCACGCGCGTGTTCACCTCGAGCATGTAGAAGTTCTGCTCGCGGTCCATGAGGAACTCGCAGGTTGCGGCGCCGCAGTACTTGGCGGCGCGGATGAGCGCGGCCGCGCTTTCGCAGACGCGCCGGCGCTTCTCGGGATCCACGCCGGGCGCGGGCGCCTCCTCGACGAGTTTCTGGTGCCGGCGCTGACTCGAGCAGTCGCGCTCGAAGAGGTGCACCGCGTTGCCGTGGTTGTCGCCGAGCGTCTGCACCTCGAAGTGGCGGGCGTGTTCGAGGAACTTCTCCACGTAGACGGCGCCGTTGCCGAACGCCGCGAGCGCCTCGCGCTGGGCGGTTTCGATTCCCTCGCGGAGCTGCGACTCGTCCCGCGCAATGCGCATGCCGCGGCCGCCGCCTCCCGCGCTCGCCTTGACGATCACCGGGAATCCGATCTCGTGCGCCACGCGCACCGCTTCGTCGACCTCCTCGATCGCGCCGTCGGTGCCGGGGAAGACGGGCGTGCCGGTGCGCTTGGCCAGTCGCTTGCAGTTCACCTTGTCGCCGAGCTGGCTCATCGCCTCCGGACTCGGGCCGATGAACTGGATGTGGCAGTCGCGGCAGACTTCCGCGAAGTGCGCGTTCTCGGAGAGGAACCCGTATCCGGGATGGATCGCGTCGGCGTGCGTGATCTCCGCCGCGGCAATGATGCGGTCGATGCGCAGGTAGCTGTCCTTCGCCGGCGGCGGTCCGATGCACACCTTCTGATCCGCGTGCTCGAGCCATGGACCGTCGCGATCGGCGGTCGAGTAGACGCAGACCGTGCCGATGCCGAGCTCCTTCGCGGCGCGGATGACGCGCAGCGCGATCTCGCCTCGATTGGCGATCAGGATTCGCTTGAACATGCGCTGCGTGGCTCCGCTCGGGTGGATCGCCTTGACCGTGCGTCGTTCGATCTCATCGAGGCGCGTCAGCCCGGCCGCACCATGAAGAGCGCCTGGCCGAACTCGACCGCTTCGCCGCTCTTGACGACCACGCGCTCGACCGTTCCCGAGACGCCCGCCTTGATCTCGTTGAAGATCTTCATGGCTTCGACGAGACAAACCACCGTGTCCGGTCCCACGGGCGAGCCGACGCTCACGAACGGCGGCTTGTCGGGTCCCGGCGACTGATAGAAGGTTCCCACCATCGGGCACTCGATGGGCACGAGGCCTGCATCGGCGGAACCGGATCCACCTGCCGACGACGGCGACGGCGCGGTTGCCGCGGCGGGCGCCGCCAGCACCGCATGCGGTGCGTGCACCATCGGGTGATGGGCGATCAGGGGAACAGCGGCGGAATTGGGTCGCTTGACGGTGACCTGCTCCTGCTCGTCCCGGATGTCGAGCTCGACCAGGTCGTTCTCCACCATCAGCCGCACCAGTTCCTTGAGCTTGCGGATGTCGATCATCGTGGATGGCTTCCTCGGGTCCGGCACTGTCGGCGGCGGTGGCCGACGCCGCGCCGGGTCGGGGCGGAGTCTAGCGAACCGCGTCGATGTCGTCGGATTCGGCCGAGATCAGCCGGGAAGATGCGCCCATCCTGCGCGATCTGCCGCAGGTCGTCCGAGCAACTCCGTCAGCACGAACGCCAGGCGAACGTTCCGCGGGCTCGACAGTGCTCCGCGCAAGTCGGCCGCCGCGAAGCTCGAGCCGGCGGCAATCGCCGCAAGGTCCTTGGCAGGGCGCCTCGAGGCGATCGGGATCACCGACATCTCTCCCCGCGCGGCCCGAATCGCCTCCGCTCGAGCGGCGCGAAGCACCGCGGAGCGTGCGGTCATGGCGGCGTGCGGCCGGTCCGACGGCGCGATCACGATCAGCGATTCCGGCAGGTCTCGCACCACCCGGCGGGACGAGCTGGGCGGCGCCGGCACGGGCGCCGGTGCCGGCCTTCGCGGCGACGCCGGCGCGGGTGCGTGCGATCGCGTCGAAGCGGTGCTCGCCACGGCCGGGCGAGTCGGTACGGGTCTTGGAGGCGGCGCCGACGAAGATCGCACCGGAGTCACGGGGCGCGACGGCGTCGCGGTTCGCGCGTGCGACTCGGGTCGCGCGGCGGGACCGACGGACGCGGGTGCGGGCGAGGAGGCGCGTGCGCGACCGCTTCGTGCCGATTCCGCGGCGGCCGCGGCCTTCGCCTTCGCGAGCGCCTGCGAGCGCTTCGCCAGCACGCGAAGCAGCGCGTTCACCACGACGATGATCGCGACGATGATCCACCAGGCGTGACGCATCGGCCGGCAGTCTATGCGCTCGGAGCGCGCGGTGCGAGGTCGTCGCCCCAGCGAGGCAGCGCGACCGCTCGCTGCGAGAGTCCTTCGACGAGCATGAACGGAATGCCGTAGATCGATTCGAGAACGCTCGGCGTGAGAATGCGCGAGCACGGACCGGCCGCGACGAGCGCACCGTCGCGGAGCAGCCAGACCTCGTCGGCGGCGCCTGCGAGCACGAGATCGTGCGTGGCGAGCAGCGCGGTGGCCCCCCGCTCGACGCAGCGGCGCACGACCGCGAGCGACTGCCGGACGGACGCGGGATCCATGGCCGCGAAGGGTTCGTCGAGCAGCATGAGGCCGCCGGGTTCGTGCTGCGCGAGCGCGCGGGCGAGCGCCGCGCGCTGGCGCTGACCCTCCGAGAGATCGTGCCAGCGCCGCCAGGCAAGCGCCGACATGCCGCACTCGGAGAGCGCCGCATCGATGCGAGCCGGATCACGCGGGCGCCGATAGCGGCCGAGCTCGACCGATTCGCGCACCGTGAAGGCGGCGTCGAGCGACGGTCGCTGCGGCACGAAGCATGCGTGCGCGGCGCGATCGGCCGGCGCGGCGGCGAGAAGGTCGAGCGATCGCCATCGCGCCTCGCCACGCTCCGCGCGGATCGAGCCCGCGAGCGCGCCGAGCAGCGAGCTCTTGCCGCTTCCGTTGCCGCCGAGGATCGCCACGAGCGAGCGCGACTCCGCGGCGGCGGAGACCGGGCCGAGGCGGAAGTGGCCGCGCCGCACGATGAGTTCTCGAAGCGAGAGCGTCACGGCCACACCGGTCGAAAGCGGCGAAGCAGCCAGAGGAACGCGAGCGATCCGAGAATCGCGGTGACGACGCCGATCGGAAGTCGGCCGCGGCCCGCATCGACGATCTGCCGAAGCGCGTCGGCGCCGACGAGCAGCAGCGCTCCCGCCATCAGCGATGCGGGCACGAGCGCGCGATGCGTCGCGCCGCAGAGCATCCGCGCCAGGTGCGGCCCGACGAGTCCGACGAACGCAAGCGGACCGCAGAGCGCGGTCGCGCTCGCGGCGAGCAGCGCCGAGAGTCCGAGCAGCGCCGGGCGAAGCCGCCTCACGTCGACGCCGACGGAGACGGCCTCGGCGTCGGAAAGCGCGGCGGCGTCCATCGCGCGGGCAAGGCGCCACGCGAGGGCGATCGAGAGCACGGACACGATCGTCGACAGCGAGAGCACGGCGGCGTCGGCCACCTCGGGAATGCGTCCGAGCATCCAGAGGCTGATGCGTCCGCGCGTTTCGAGCGGCAGGAACTGCTGTACGAGCAGTGCGAGCGCGCCGGCGAGACTCGAGACGATCACGCCCGCGAGCACGAGCGTGAGCGCGTCGAGCACGCCGCGCCGTCGGCCGATGAGCACGACGAGCGCCAGCGCCGCGAGCGATCCGATCACGGCCGGAAGCAGGGCGCCGCCCGCGAGCAGCCACGCAAGCGAGGGCGTGGACATCGCAGCCCAGGCGGCCACGCTCATGCCGAGGCCGGCGCCCGCCGAGAGCCCCAGGATGAACGGCGACGCGAGCGGGTTCCGCAGCAGCGTCTGAAGCAGCAGGCCGCTCGCGCCGAGCGATCCGCCGGCCACGAGCGCCGAGACCGTGGCGGTGAGCCGGAAGGAGAGGATCTCCGAGCGATCGGGAAGACCGAAGGTGGGTCCATCCGCATCGCGACCCACGAGCATTCGCGCGGCGATCGCGCCGGCGAGGAGCAGCAGCATGGTGATCATGCCGAGCGCGCGAGAGAGAGCGTGCCGCCAGCTTCCCGGGGCGCTCGTGCGATCCGCATCGCTCACGGCGACTTCTCCGAGTCGCGCGCGGCGCGCGCCGCGCCGGCCGCGCGAGCGAGTTCGGCACGCAGCGATTCGATCGCCCCGGCGAGTCCGCCGCCGGGCTCGAGCATTCCCGCATCGTCGGCGTGCACGATTCGTCCCTCGCGCGACGCGGTGATCGGCCAGTCGCGGATCGAGTCGAGCAGTCGATCCGAGCCGACGACCACGATCCATCCCGGGTCGAGCCGCGCCACCTGCTCCACCGAGAGCTCGGGATACGCGGCGCCGGAGATGGCGTTCGTACCGCCGAGGGACGCCCAGAGATCGTCGACGTAGCTCCCGGGCCCGAACGCGGTCGGCGGATCGGCCGAGAAGAGGATCAGTGCCGGGCCGAGCGCGGCGGCGTTCTCGTCGGGCGCGGTGGCCGCGTCGAGCCGCGCGGCGAGCTCGCGAGCCCGTTCGTGCGCGTCGCCGCCGAGCAGCTCGCCGAGACCGACGATCATCGTGCGCACATCGTCGAGTCGATCGAGACGCCACGACGCCGTCGACCAGTCTCGGCCGCGCGCGAGCACGGCGAGTTCCTCGCCGGGATCGTTTCCGAGCGTGCTCTGGTGGACGATGTGGGTCGGTCGAAGCGCGAGCAGTCGCTCCGCGTCGATCTGGGAGCCGTCCCAGACGACGGCGGTCGAATCGGCGGTGCCGCGGCACCAGGGCGAACAGCCCACGAGGTGCCGCTTCTCCCCGAGCAGAAGCAGCGTGGTCGTGATCGCGGGCGAGAGCGAAACGATGCGCGGGGCGCTCGCGGTCGCCGACGGCGGCGCCGCCGCGTCGCCTTCACGCGCGGTGCCGGCCTTCGAGTCCGGGCCGGGTTCGCACGCCGCGGCGCCGAACGCGAGCGCGGCGAGAAGGAGCAGCAGGCGTCGACGATCCACCTCGCTCGGATCCTAACTCATCGCCGATGCGCGGCGTTCCTTACACTGATCGCCGATGGCGATGCGCGAGAGATTCGAGCGCTGGTTCGTCGGGGAGCAACCCGTCGACGAGGAACGATCGGTCGCACCGGTGTCGCCGACGATCGTGGAATTGACGCGCGTGGGCGAGATCGCGGAGTCCCTTCGCGCGCACCTGGCGATGCAGGAGAACGAGCGAACGGAAGTGCTGCGCGTGCTCGCGTCGTTGCCGGAGCCGCTCGCGGCGCTTCCGCGCATGGCGGCGCAGCAGGATCGTCTCGGCGAGACGATCGGGCAGGCGCTCGTGCACGCGCGGCAGCGCGACACGAACATCGATGCCACGCTCTCGCGGATCGTCGACGGGATCTCGCAGCAGACCGAAGTGACGGGGCTGATCCAGCAGCAGCTCGATCTCAACCTCCAGGCGGCGAACGGAGTGGCCGAGGGCACGACGCGATTGACCGAGGCGGTGACGGAACTCGCCTCGTCGAGTCGACGCGGCACGCAGCTGCTCGAAGCGCTCGTCGAGAAGGCGACCTCGCTGTCGGAGTCGGCGGCGAAGGAGCGCCAGGCGGCGCATCGATGGCGGTTCGTGGTGATCGCGCTGGCGGCGACGACCGTGGTGCTCGCGGTCGTGATCGCACTGCTGGCGTGGTGGCGTTGAATCGACTGCGACGATCGCCAAGAGGCCGCGCTCGGCGCGCCGATCTATGCTGAACGAGCCGACCCGGGTGGGGTGGCAGAGCGGTTGAACGCACCGGTCTTGAAAACCGGTAAACCCTCACGGGTTTCAAGGGTTCGAATCCCTTCCCCACCGCTTGCTCGCGTCCGGAGACGAATCGACCGTGAGGGTT
>VGXK01000013.1 GCA_016873355.1 Phycisphaerae bacterium
ATAGAGGAACTCCGTGCGGAAGAGCCCCACGCCGTCGCCGCCGTTCGCGAGCACGGCCTCGACCTCCTCGGGGAACTCGATGTTTCCCAGGAGCGAGACCTTCGTGCCGTCGGTGGTGGCCGATTCTCGCGACGCCTCCTCGAGCACGAGTCGACGACGCTTCGCGCCGCGTTCGGCGCGGCCGCGGTACTCCTCGAGCATCGTCGGATCGGGGCGCACGATGAGCACGCCTGCGTCGCCGTCGACGAGCACCAGGTCTCCATCCTCGATGTCCTCGGTGGCGCGCTGGCAGCCCACGACGGCGGGAAGCCCGAGCGCCCGCGCCACGATCGAGGTGTGGCCGGTCTGCCCGCCGGCGTCCGTGGCGATGGCGATGACCTTCGTGCGATCGAGACTCGCGGTCTGGCTCGGCGTCAACTCGTGCGCCACGATCGAGGTGTGGCCGGTCTGCCCGCCGGCGTCCGTGGCGATGGCGATGACCTTCGTGCGATCGAGACTCGCGGTCTGGCTCGGCGTCAACTCGTGCGCCACGATGACCGCCGACTCCTTGAGCGAGGCAAGCCGGCTCTGCGCCTCGCCCATGAGCTTGCCGAGAATGCGCCGCTCGAGATCGACGACGTCGTTCGCCTTCTGCTCGAAGACCTCGCTTCCGAGCTGGAGGAACTGCGTGGCGAGCGACTGGAACTGGTCCGCCACCGCGTGCTCGGCGTTGACCCGCTCGTTGCGGATGCGATTCCGGATAATCTCGAGCAGCGACGGGTCCTTCAGCAGCCCCAGGTGAAAGCCGAAGATCTTGGCCGGCTCGGCCCCGAGCTCCCGGTGGGTCCGATCACGCAATTCTTCGAGCTCATGGCTTGCGGCCTGGAGCGACTGCTGCAGGCGGGCGAGCTCCGCGTCGATCTCCCCCGGCGCGATGATCCGCTGCGGCACATGCTGATCCGCCCGCCCCACATGGAGCGCTCTGCCGACAACGATGCCGGGACTGACGGGGATTCCCTTGATGATCTGCATGGGACGGACTCGGCAACCGTCCGGGTCAGGCGTGGCACTCGATCGCGAGGCCAGGTCCGAGCGGGGCGGGGGCCAAAGCGGCGATGGTAACTGGCTTGGGCACTCCCGTGCCGCCGATGAAGATCGGCCAGCCGGGGAGAGGACTTGACCGCGCCTGCCGGGGGAACATACAGTGCAGCCGTCCATCCGGATGAACGGATGGAACAACCCCAGGAACGCAACATGCCGCCCACCGCCACGCCTCGCAACCACGCGTCCAACTCCGCCTCCTCCGCCCAGCTCGCGGGGGCGCCGTTCCTCGACTCGGGCCTCTCGCTCGCGGAGTCGCCGCCCTTCAAGGTGCGCGACCTCTCCGAGCAGACGGTTCGCTTCGGCCGCAAGGAGATCGAGCTCGCCGAGCACGAGATGCCCGGACTCATGGCGCTTCGGCGCGAGAACAAGGGCAAGGCGCCTCTCAAGGGCGCTCGCATCACCGGCAGCCTGCACATGACGGTGCAGACCGCGGTGCTCATCGAGACGCTCGTCGATCTCGGCGCGGAGGTGCGCTGGTGCAGCTGCAACATCTTCTCCACGCAGGATCACGCCGCCGCCGCGGTCGCCGTCGGTCCGAAGGGAACGCCGGCGAACCCGAGCGGCATCGCCGTGTTCGCGTGGAAGGGCGAGACGCTGCCCGAGTACTGGTGGTGCACCTGGCAGGCGCTCAAGTGGCCGGACGGAAAGGGTCCGAACATGATCCTCGACGACGGCGGCGACGCCACGCTGCTCGTGCATCGCGGCGCGCAGTTCGAGAAGGCGGGCAAGGTTCCGGCGCCCGGAGCCAACGACAGCGAGGAGTACGCGGTGATTCTGGCGCTGCTCGCCGAGCTTCAGAAGGCGGCGCCGCAGCATTGGACGCGCACTGCGCCGGAGATCCGCGGCGTCACCGAGGAGACGACGACGGGCGTGCATCGCCTCTACCAGATGGAGGAGCTCGGCCAACTGCTCTTCCCGGCGATCAACGTGAACGACTCGGTCACGAAGTCGAAGTTCGACAACCTCTACGGGTGCCGTCATTCGCTCGTCGACGGCATCATGCGCGCCACCGACGTGATGCTCGCGGGCAAGGTCGCGGTCGTCTGCGGCTACGGCGACGTGGGCAAGGGCTGCGCGCAGTCGCTTCGCGGGCAGGGCTGCCGCGTCAAGATCACGGAGATCGATCCGATCTGCGCCCTGCAGGCGGCGATGGAGGGCTTCGAGATCGTGCGCCTCGAGGACGTCATCGGCAGCGCCGACCTCTTCATCACCGCCACCGGCAACTTCAACATCATCACCGCCGACCACATGACGCGGATGAAGGACAAGGCGATCGTCGGCAACATCGGTCACTTCGACAACGAGATCGACATGGCCGGGCTCAAGAAGGTCAAGGGCGTCAAGTGCGTGAACATCAAGCCGCAGGTCGACGAGTGGGTCTTCCCGGGTGGCCGGTCGATCATCGTGCTCGCGGAGGGGCGCCTGCTGAATCTCGGGTGCGCCACCGGACACCCGAGCTTCGTCATGAGCTCGAGCTTCACGAACCAGGTGATGGCGCAGGTCGAACTCTTCGGTCACGCCCGGAAGTACGAGAAGAAGGTCTACAAGCTGCCGAAGATCCTCGACGAGAGGGTGGCGCGTCTGCACCTGGAGAAGCTCGGCGTGCGACTGACGGAACTCAGCGCGGAGCAGGCCGAGTACATCGGCGTGCCGGTCGAAGGCCCGTACAAGAACGAGCACTACCGCTATTGAGGCGTGCCAGCCGGGCGCCGCTTGGCGTTGCGGCCATCGGCTCGGCGGATCCTCTTGGACCCTCCCTCGCCTCGGCTCCTCGACCGGCGGCGCCAAGCTCGCTCGTGCGCGGTGAGGGCCGGACGATCGGGCGCACCGGCAGTCTTGCGCCGCGTTCGCTCGAGCGCAGGTCGCATTCGCGCGTGACGGACGCGGTACTTGACATCGCGCCGCCGGCGGCGACGATTCCCCGGTCATGCGCGGACCCGCGATCTTCGTCGTCGTCGTGCTGGCGATGCTCGCTGCCGCGATCGGCGGCATCGCGTACGTCGTGTCGAAGGCCGGACCGGGGCCGCGCCCGCGCACGGCGCTGGCGCCGGTCGAGGTGACCCCCGATGTCGTCGAGCTCGGCACGATCTCGCAGTGCGGCGATCCGATCGTGCTCAAGGCGTCGCTGCGGAATGCGGGCGCCGAGTCCTTCCACGTGAATCAGGTGGTGGCCGCATGCGGCTGCACCGTGCCCGATCTGACCACGCCCTTTCGAATCGATCCCGGCCAGACGATCGACTTCACGGTGGCGCTTGATCCGTGGGCCGCCGCCGGCGCGCAGGCGCAGCAGGTCGACTTCATCTACGCCGAAGCGTCGCGCGCGCCTCCGTTCCGCGTGCGCTACGAGGTGGTCTCGCCTCTTCGAACGGTTCCGGGCGCGGCGCATCGCACGAAGGAGCCCGGCGCGGTCATCAAGATCACCGCCGACGACGGCACGCACTTCACGATCCGGTCGGTGGATCCACCGGTCGCCGAACAATGGATCCTCACGCCGTCGAGCGAGACGCACGTCACGATCGACTGGGCGCTCGTCGACGAGGCGGCGAAGTCGAGGCCCGAGCTCTTCGAGTTCGATTCGAACGGCACGTGGCGCCGGGGCAAGCTCACGATCGAGACCGGTCGCGAGGGCTGCCCCGCGATCCACATGCGGCTCTACAACGACGACGGTCTCGAGGTCCCGCTGGGAGTCTCGACCGGCGCGCAGCCCTCGTGACGCGTCGGGGGAGCGCCGCCGCTCCGCATGCGCCGGCCGCGCGAGTACGCCGGGTCAGGCTCGAACGAGCATCGACACCGCGTTGCCCCCGCCGAGGCAGAGGCTGCAGACGCCCGTCTTCGCGCCCGTTCGCTTCATGTGATGAAGCAGCGTGGTGAGCACTCTCGCGCCGCTGGCGCCGATCGGGTGACCGAGCGCGATGCCGCCGCCGCCGAGATTGAGCTTCGACTCGGGAATGCCGAGCGGCTTGATGTCCGCGAGCACCTGCGCCGCGAACGCCTCGTTGATCTCGAACAGATCGACGTCGCCGACCTTCAGGTTGTGGGCGGCGAGCAGCGTCTCGATGCCGATCTTCGGCGCGAAGAAGAGCTCCTTCGGCGCCACGCCCACCGTGTTCCATCCGACGATCGTCGCCATCGGCGCGATCCCGAGCGACCTGGCCTTCTCCGCGCTCGCCACGATCAGCGCCGCCGCGCCATCCGAGATCTGGCTGGCGTTGCCGGCAGTGACGGTGCCGTCCTTGCCGAAACTCGCGCGAAGCTTCGCGAGCGCCTCGAGCGAGGAGTCGGCGCGGAAGCCTTCGTCGGCGTCGAGGCCGACCTTCTGCTTCGTCTGCTCAGCCGAAAGCGGCACGATCTCCTTCCTGAACCAGCCCTCCTTCGTGGCGTGCGCGGCGCGCTGATGGCTCTGAAGGCTGAATCGATCCTGCTCCTCGCGCGAGACCGTGTGCGCCTTGGCGATGTGATCGGCGGCGCATCCCATCGCCCACTTCTCGAAGGCGCAGGTGAGGCCATCGGCTTCCATGTGATCGACGAGCTCGCTCTTGCCGTAGCGCACCCCGGCTCGCACGTTCGCCATGTGCGGCGCGAGATTCATGTTCTCCATGCCGCCGGCGATCACGCAGTGGTTCACTCCGGCCCGGATGCCCGTGGCCGCCTGCATGACCGCCTGCAATCCGCTGCCGCAGACCTTGTTCACCGTCACCGCATTGAGCGTGTCGGGAAGGCCCGCGAGCAGGCCGGCCTGCCGCGCCGGATTCTGGCCGACGCCCGCCTGGAGCACGCAGCCCATCATGCACTCGTCGACCTGCGACTTGATCGCGGGGAACTCGTCGAGCAGCGCCTTGATGACGATCGCGCCGAGCTGCGGCGCGGGCACCTTCGAGAGCGAGCCGCCGAAGCGGCCGATCGGCGTTCGTCGCGCGGCGAGGATGACGGGCTCGGGCATGCGGACTCCTTGGAAAAGGGGGGCGGATGATAGCCTCCGCCCCATGAGCAAGGCGGCATCGCCCGCGCCGCGCAGCGGCCTCGTCACCGACAATCTCATGAGCCTCCAGAGCTTCATCCTGGAGGAGGAGGCGCGCTATCCCGGCGCCACCGGCGAGTTCAGCTGGATCATCTCCGCCATTTCGCTCGCCGCGAAGATCATCGCCTACAAGGTGCGCCATGTGCGCCTGCAATCGATCGTGGGATCGCTCGGCGAACTGAATCCGCAGGGCGAAGTGCAGATCAAGATGGACGTGATCGCGAACGAAGTGATCATGCGCGTGCTCGGCGCGCGTCCGTCGATCGCGGTGCTCGGCAGCGAGGAGGACGAGGAGCCGGCGATCCTGCGGCGCGGCAGCGAGGGCGGGAAGTACTGCGTGCTCTTCGATCCGCTCGACGGTTCGAGCAATCTCGACACCGCCGTCGGCGTCGGCACGATCTTCACGGTGCTGCGGAACGATCCCTCGATTCCCGGCGCGATCGAGACGGTCTGCCAGCGCGGCGTCGACCAGGTGGCGGCCGGCTACGTGCTCTACGGATCGAGCACCGTCTTCGTGCTGACCACCGGCCACGGCGTGCACATGTTCGAGCTCGACGCGAGCGTGGGCAGCTTCATGCTCGTGAAGCGCAACCTGCGCATGCCGCGAGCGAACAAGGTGTATTCGATCAACGAGGCATACCGCGACGGCTTCCCGGCGGGCTACCGGCGCTACCTCGACTGGACCCACTCGAACGGCTACAGCGCGCGCTACATCGGATCGATGGTGGCCGACGTGCATCGCACGCTCATCAACGGCGGCGTCTTCCTCTATCCGCCCACGCGCAAGCATGCCGCCGGGAAGCTGCGGCTGCTCTACGAGGCGAACCCGATGAGCCTGCTCGTGGAGCAGGCGGGCGGCGCCAGCACGAACGGCACGGAGCGCACGCTCGAGGTGAAGCCCACGGAACTGCATCAGCGCACGCCCGTCGTGCTCGGATCGGTCGACGAGGTGAAGCACGTCCAGGCGCAGTTCACGACCCGGGCGGACGCCTGGCCGTAGGCGAGCGACGGGAGTGCGATCGGGGGCTCGAGCGTGCACGCGAGCGCTGCGCCCGGGCGGACGCGAAGCGATGAAAAACGCCCCGAGGCTCGAGGGAGCCTCGGGGCGGTTCGTTGCGAGTCTCGACGCGGTCGCGCGGAACGGATGGCGCGCTGCGCCGTCGGACGCAGTCTCAGGCGCGCCGTCGACGCGCGACCAACGGAGCCGCCGCGAGCAGCAGCAGGCCCGCCGGCGCAGGCACGACCTGTCCACGGATCTCGCCGCCGGGGAACGACGATGTGTGCACGTTGATGTAGGTGTGGCCGTTGAGCAGGCCGGTCATCTGAGCCGCCGAGATGAACCCGCTGCCCATGAAGGTTCCGGTCGTTCCACCGGTGTGCATCAAGCCGAAAATCACGCCGGCATTCGCGCCTGGAGGCGCCAAGCCGTGCAGATGCGCCGCCGTCACCGGTGCGAGCAGTCCGGCGTAGCTGCCGGTGATGTCGACGAACAGCGTGTCAGGGTCGACCGTCACGGTCGCCATTCCCGTTCCCGGCGATGGGGTCGGAGGAACCTCCTGCAAGCCGTCCAAGCCGAAATTGAAAACGATGATTCCCGCCGAGGCAGCGCCGGCTACGAATGTGGCAACTGCTGCGGCGAACAGAGTCGTTCCGCGCATCAATCCGCCCTCCAAGTGGTCCTTGCCGTCGGGGAGGCGACCGCGCGCCGAGTTGGGGTGACCCGTCGAGCTTGGAACCACTGACATTGTGTCCGGGGATTGCAGTCGCGGGCAAGCGATCGGGCATAAGTTTCGCGCGAGCGAAGGCTCGGAGCGGCCCAGCCTGCGCGCAAATACTTGTGGTGTCGTTCGTTATGAACGCATCGCGACGCCTCCGACCCACGCGTCAGGATTTGTCGCGGAGAGACGCGGCCCGGCAGACCCGGGCATCGTCGCCGGTGCGATCCGCGCGGCGGTGTCTCTCGGCACGACTCCGTAGGCTCGTCGGGCTACGAACGAGAGGAGAGCCATGCATCGATCACTCGTCTCCCGCGCGCTGCTCGTCGCCTCGATCCCGGGCGCGCTCTTCGCATCGATTGCGGCGTCGGCGCCCCAGGCCGAGCCGCCGCGCGGGTGCGTCGGACACGCGGCGCTGCACGGCGATCGACTCGTCTTCGAGAGCGCCGGCGATCTCTGGACGGCGCGAGTGCCGCCTGCCGTCGGTGCGAGCGCCGATCGAGCGGGCGCGGGCTCCAGCGCGAGCGCGGGCTCGGGTGCGCCGATCGAATCGTGGCGACTCACGCGCGGCGCAGGAAGCGAGCGTTGGCCGACCATTTCTCCCGACGGCACGCTCGTGGCGTTCGCCGGCGAGTACGACGGCAATCCCGAGGTCTACGTGATGCCGGTCTCGGGTGGCACGCCGCGCCGCCTCACGTTTCATCCCGGGCGAGACGTTCCGCTCGGCTGGACGCCCGACGGCCGCGAGGTGATCTTCCGTTCCACGCGCGACACGCCGTTCGATCGCTGGCAGCTCTGGAGGGTTCCGGTCGACGGCGGCGCAGCGACCGCCGAGCCCTTCGGTGATTGCTCTCTCGCGTCGATCGATCCCGCGACCGGCCGCATCGCGTTCACGCGCTGGAGCAACGAGAACTGGAACTGGCGCGGATATCGCGGCGGGACCGCGCCCGATCTCTGGATCGCATCGCCGGACCGCACGTCCTTCACGAACATCACGAAGTCCGACGCGAACGAGCTCTTCCCGGTGTGGGTCGGCGGGCGCGTCGTCTTCCTCTCGGACGAGCACGGGCGCT
Organism: Phycisphaerae bacterium; assembly: GCA_016873355.1. Taxonomy (GTDB): domain Bacteria; phylum Planctomycetota; class Phycisphaerae; order Phycisphaerales; family SM1A02; genus VGXK01. Next base: position 7,890 of record VGXK01000013.1, read on the forward strand.
CGGGAATCGTCTCGACGAACGCCGACGGCGGCGATCGGCGCGTGCTGCTGCCGGGAGCGGGACCCGACGGATTCGATGTGCGCCGGTTGAGCGCGGACGCGGCGCTGAACGCCACGCGCGTGGTCTTCTCGCGCGGATGCGACGCGGGCATTCTCGACGCCGCCGTCGGATCCGTGCGAATGCTCGATCTTCGCCTGGTCGGTGATCGTCTCGACGAGCGCGAGCGACTCGTCGATCCGCTCGAGGCGATCACGAGACTCACCGTGTCGCCGGACGGATCCTCGATGGGCATCGAGACGCGCGGCGAGATCCTCATCGGGCCGATCGGCGATCCCAAGGCGGGACGCTCGCAGCGCTGGCGGCAACTTCCGGGCGACAGCGCCGTGCGCGACTCGGGCGTGGCGTGGATCTCTCCGGAGAAGATCCTCTTCGTCAGTTCGAAGGACGGCGTGCCGAGTCTCGTGGAGCTGCCGCTCGGCGCGAAGGAGGGCGAGACGATCGGCGAGTCGCGCCGAATCGAGCTCGAGCCTCGCGAGTGGATCTTCTCCCCGCAGGTTTCGCCGGACGGGTCGCGCGCCGCGTACTCGGACAAGAGCCTGCATCTGCATCTGGTCGAACTTGCCGGAGACATGGGCGGTCGCCGCGATCGCATCGTCGCCAGCGCGACGGCCGGCGAGATCACCGACTACCGCTTCTCGCCCGACGGGAAGTTCCTGGCGTGGGAGGAGCCGCGCCGCATCGGACTCCCGCAGATCAAGGTCCTTTCGATCGCGGACGGCTCGATCACCACGATCGGCGACGGCATGAGCGCCGACACGTCGCCGCGCTGGGATCCGGCGGGCATGTACCTCTACTTCCTCTCGCGACGGAACATCGATCCGCTGCTCGACACCTTCGACTTCAACTTCATCTCGTACGGCCCGACCGTGGTGTGCGTGCTGCCGCTCGACTCGTCCACGCCGCCGCCGATTCGCGCGATCGCCGCCGCGGCGGGCATGGACCTCGAGAAGTGGGCCAAGCAGGGCACGCCGTCGTCGCCGGACGAGAAGGACGCGGACGGCGACGCGAGCGGCGCGAGCGAAGGCGACGGCAAGGGCGGCAGGGGCGCGAAGGACGAGCGCGACGGCGCTGCGGCGAACGCCGCGAAGCCCGCCGCCGACGAGCCCACGCTTCCCACCGTCTCGTTCGATCCCGTCGACACCGCGGCGCGGATCCGGCGCCTGCCGATCGACCACGGCGAGCTCGACGATCTCGAAGCGATTCCCGGCGGCGTTCTCTATCTGCGCCGCAAGCCCCGCACGCTCAACGAGGAGATCTGGCCGCCGCCGCCGCTCGGTGTTCCGGGTGCCGTGCTGCATCGCATGAACCTGGTGGAAGACAAGGACGAGCCGCTGCTCGAGCACGAGGTCTCCGCGTACGCGGTGAGCCGAGACGGCTCGATGGTGGTCGCCGCGCAGGGCAAGATGCTCGTGTCGAAGGAAGTCGACGGCGGCGAGAAGAACGGAGAGCCGATCGACCTCGAGGGCGTCAAGGTCGCGGTCGACGTGAGCGCCGAGTGGCGGCAGATCTTCGACGATGCGTGGCGCCTGCAGCGGGACTTCTTCTGGCGAAGCGACTACGGCGGCGTGGACTGGGAGGGCGTGCGCGCCAAGTACGCGGCGCTGCTTCCGCGGATCGGCACGCGCGCCGAGCTCAACGAACTCATCGGTCAGATGATGGGCGAGCTCGGCACGAGCCACCTCTACATCGGCGGCGGCGACGACTTCGCGAAGTCGAAGCCCGTGAGCGTGGGCGTGCTCGGCGTCGACCTCGAGCGTCGCGGCGAGGCGCTCGCGATCTCGCGCGTGCTGCCCGATTGCTCGGCGGGCGCCGAGCATGCGAGCCCGCTCGCGGCGCCGCATCTCGGCGTGAAGCCGGGCACGGTGCTCCGCGCGGTGAACGGCAGGCCGGTCGATCCCGCGCGGGATCCGGGCGAGCTGCTCGTCGGGCTCGGCGGGCGCACGGTGGAGCTCACGCTCGCCGACGACGCTCGCGGTACGAACGAGCGCCGCATCGAAATCGAGGCGCTCGAGGACGACACGGCGCTCCGCTATCAAGCCTGGGTGGCGGAGAATCGCCGCCGCGTGGCCGAGCGATCCGGCGGTCGACTCGGCTACCTCCATCTGCCCGACATGGATTCCGAAGGGCTGACCGAATTCGTGCGGCAGTTCTATCCGCAGCTCGATCGCGAGGGACTCGTGATCGACGTGCGCGACAACGGCGGCGGCTTCGTGAGCCAGATGATCATCGAGCGGCTCGCGCGCCGCATCTGGGCGTGGATGATGCCGCGTCACGGCGCGCCCGAGACCTACCCGCAGCGCGTGATGGACGGGCCGATGGCCGTGATCGTCGATCAACACGCCGGAAGCGACGGCGACATCTTCCCCGAGAGCTTCAAGCTGCGCGGCATCGGACCGCTCGTCGGCACGCGCACCTGGGGCGGCGTGATCGGCATCCGCATGGACAAGCCGTTCATCGACGGCGGCGTGGCGAGCCAGCCTGAGTTCGCGTGGTGGGAGCCGGTGCGCGGCTTCTCGCTCGAGAACACCGGCGTCACGCCGGATGTGGTGGTGGAGCTGACCCCGGAGGATCGCGCGGCGGACCGCGATCCTCAGCTCGATCGCACGATCGATCTTCTTCTCGAGCGACTGAAGGATCGCGCGCCGACTCCGAAGCCGCCGATTCCGTCGACGGCGTCGACTTCTCCCTGAGTCGGCGCATGAGGCGATGCCAGCGCTTCCGCGCGGTCTCCGCGGGAACGCCCAGGTGCTCGCTGATCTGCGCCCAGGAGAGTCCCTGCTTCCAGAGCAGCACGAGCTCCCATTCCTCCGGCGCCAGCCCGCGCGACCACTCCTCCGGAAGTCCGCCCCGCTCCGCGGGGTCGCGAGAATGCACGGACTCGGTCTCGCGGCGTCGACGCCGGATCTCGCCGCGCACCTTCTCCGCGTAGACCTCGCGCAGGATGTGCTGGAGCAGGCCGAGGTCGGAGTCGCCGCCGAGCGACACGCCGCGGCCGCCGAGCAGCCGGCGGATGCTCGTGGCCACCAGGTCGTGCGTCTCGAATCCGAGCGGACCGTGCCGCCGAAGCAGCGCCCGCGCGATCGACTCGAGCGACGGCTGCCAGAGGCGCAGCAGCGACGCAAGCGCCTCCTGATCGCCGGCGCGGGCGCGGCGCACGAGTTCCGCCTCGCGCCGCGGATCGGGCGAGCGCTGCGTCACGGCGAGGTCGCCTCCGCAAGCCGTGCGAGCATCGATTCGGCGATGTCCGCGATGCGCGGCGCGCGTTCGCGCGACTGCGTGCGAATCCGCTCGAGCGTCCCGCTCCAGGCCGCGGCGATCTCGGTCGGAGCACGGGAATCGGCCCCCGCCTCGGCGAGCATCGCGATCGATTCCGCCATCTCGCGCACGGGATCGTCGGCGGCGAATCGCTCGCGCCACCACGGCAGCGCGGCCGCCATTCGTCCGCGCGCCTCCTTGTAGGAGCGATGGTCGAGCTGCTCGATCGCCAGGCAGAGTTCCGCGAGCCGCGGCTCGAGTCGATCGAGATCGCCGCGCTGCTCGGCGCCGGTCACGATCTCCTGCCATGCGGCCCGCTGCGCGCCGAGCGCCCGCGAATGCAGCGCGGGCGCGTTGATGCCGCTGGCGCCGACGAGCCATTGGAGCGCGAGCACCTGCGGCGCCGCCGAGAGTCCGTCGCTCCGCGCGAGCGAATCGAGCCGATCCACGTAGCCGCTGAGCGCGGCGACGGCGCGAAGGCGTCGCGCCTCCTCGAGCAGCCGCTCGGCGCGGTGGCGCGCCTCGACGAGCCGCGCGTCCATCCACGACCAGCCGAGCAGCAGCAGCGCCACGACCGCGGCGGTCGCGAGCGCCCAGGTGACGGGATCGCGCCGGATCGACAATCGCACGGACGAAAGGGGCGACGGCGCCTCGATCGAGAGCGGACGATGCACGAGCCACGCCGCGAGGTCGGCGGCGAAGTCACGCGCCAGTCCGTAGCGGCGCTGCGGGTCGCGCGACATCGCGTGCAGCCAGATCGATTCGAGCCGATCGGAGTCGCCCGGCGCAAGCCGCGGAGCACCGAGCTCGTCGAGTTCGTCCATGCACCAGCGCAGCACGGCGCCGAGGGAGTAGAGGTCCGCGCCGATCGTCGGCGGGCCTCCCGCGAGCACTTCGGGAGCGGCGAAGAACGGCGTCGTAGCCACGGGCTCGGCGGCGCCGCCGCCGGCGGGCGTGGCGGCGCCACCGGCGGGCGTGGCGGCGCCGAAGTCGCAGAGCCGGGCGAGTCCGTTCGAGTCCACGAGAATGTTCGCCGGCTTCACGTCCATGTGGATGATGCCGGCGGAGTGGACGGCGCTGAGCGCATCCGCCATCTGCCGAAGCACTTCCACCGCGCCGCCCCGGCCGAGCGCCGAGAGCGTCGACGGATCCTCGAGCGATCGAGCCGGAACGAACTCCGAGACGACGAACCCGAAGCGGTCGGGCGACACGCCCCAGTCAAGCCATCGCACCACGCCCGGATGCTGCACCCGACTGCCTCGCCGCGCCTCCGCGTCGACGCGATCGGCGAGCGCCGGCGCCAGGACCTTCACCACGACCCGGTGCTCGTGACCGTCCTCGCTGTAGCGGCGGTCGATCGCGTCGTAGGCGACGCCGCTCGAGCCCTCGCCGAGCACGCGGCGCAGATGAAAGCGCAGTTCGCCGCGGCGCAGCATCGGACCGAAGTCGGACGGCGCCGCGGGAAACGGCGGTGCATCGCGCCGCGCCGAGTCGTCGAGCTGCGCGACGCCGTCGAGCACCGCGCGAACGAGCCGGAAGCGCGTGACGGCGGCCGAGAACTCCGGGCCGCGCTGTCCCAGTTCGCGGCATGCCTCGTGGAAGCGCGCGTCGTCGCGCTGCTCACCGAGCACGGCGGTCACGATCGAATCGAGCGCCGCGGCGTCGGTTCCGCCGGGCGGAAGGAACGGCGTCCAGCGTTCGGTGTCGCACGGGCGCCCGAGCAGCCGTCGCGCCTCGGCGTCGTCGGCGATCTCGTCGCAGAGGTCCGACACTCCCGCGTCTCGAAGCGCGCGCTGCACGATCGGGAACGGCGGCTCCCCGGCGGTACGCCGATAGAGCGCCATGATCTGCGCCACGCGGGAGTGCATCGGCGCCCATCGTGCCAAGCGTGCCGAAGGCGGTCAATCGTCGCGTCTTCCTGCCGCCGGAAACGCGGTTCCGGCCCTCAACCTCAGTAATCTCGGGACTTTTGTGTCCCGTCTCGCTCCGCGGCGTCGGTTGCACTGCGGAGAGGGTGGGTCCTTCGTGACGGACCTCTTCTCAAACGCAAGGAGTTCCAACATGGGAGTCACTCGTCGTGCTGCGCGGGTGTGCTTCGCCGCGCTGCTGATCGGCGCCGGCGCCGCCGCCGTCGCCGCCAAGCCGTCGGGCCAGGGCCCGCCGGCGATGGTCGAGATCGTGCCGGGAGATCCGCGCCTCGATCTCGAATGGGCGCTCGTCCAGTCCGGAATGCCGGTCGACGAAGCGAAACGCGTCAGCGTGCTGCTCGTCGACCAGGTCGATCCGAGGGCCGAACGCGAGATCGTCAACAACCTCTGGAGCGCCGAGCTCTGGTGGCACGATCCGAGCGCCGACGCGAAGTCCGGCGATCGGATCCGGATGATGCGCACGTTCCTTTCGTTCCGCACCGGGGCCACGCTCTGGAAGTTGTCGATGGCCGCGGGCGAGGACTGCCCGATCGGCTCGCAGCGCTTCTTCCCGATGCGCGTCGCGTCGTCGCGCGTGCCTCCGATCCCGAACGGCACGACCGTGCTCGTGCGGCTGAGCGAGCTGCGCCAGTGCGGCAAGGGTGCCGGCGCCGACGATCGCGACCTGGAGCCCATCGGACCGGAGTCGAAGCACGGGCGCACGCTCGTGCTCTGCGAGCCGGTCACGGAGGACCCGGAGTCGGGACTCGAAGTGCCCACCGAGTTTGCGGTTCAGAAGTGATTCGCGGCGCGGCTTCGGTCGCGCTCGCTTCCAACAGGCAAGGAGCGGTATGTCCATGTGGTGTTTCAGTTCAGTTCGTGGTGCGTTGATGGTCATCGTGGCGGCAGCGACATTCGGTACGACGGCGACGGCGCAGAGCACGCACACCGTGCTCGCATCGAGCGACGTGCGCGTCTCGATCACGGAAGGCATGCAGAGTCTTGGATTCGAACTCCAGGACGCGCACGACTTCGCGGTGCTCGCCACCGAAGGCGTCGACCTCCAGTACGAGGAGGACGTGTGCCTCACCTACCTCGTCACGCTCTGGTGGTGCGATCAGGACGGCGGCACCGAGACGATGAAGTCGACGAAGGTGCGGTTGAGCGACTCCTGCTTCGGCGGCTTCTTCCCCGCCGGCAACGACTGCCAGGATGCGCTCTGCCCGCCCGGCACGCGGCGCTACTACGCGCTCGAGACCGGTGACGGATTCTGCTTCGGCACTCCGGCAGGGTCGTGCGTGCACATGGAGGTCTCGGGACCGGTCGAGTCGAGCTGCGACGGCCTGCTGTCGTGTTCCTGCCTCGCGCTCGAGCAGAACACCTGCGAGCAGGCCATCAAGTGCGTGCCGGTCGTCGGCGATCCGGCGAACGCCACGCCCGAGTCGTGCCCGGCCTGCGACTAGAGCGGTGACGACTCAGGCGTAGCGAGCTGGCGTTGGCGAGACGAGTGTGGCAAGGAGGGCGAAGCAGGCGGATCTTGAGGATCCGCCGATGGAGCCCGACGATGC
>VGXK01000014.1 GCA_016873355.1 Phycisphaerae bacterium
ACCTCATGACCAGCACGAGCACCACGAGGACCACCAACACCGCAAGCACCGCCGCCGCCGCGAATCCCTTGCCGCAGGGTCGATCGACGACGCCGGCGGGGGGCGCGCCCGGAGCGGTGATCATGGCCGGCATTCCCGCGACGAACTTCTCGCTCTTCCATCGCGTGCGGTTCCGCGTCGGCGATCCGGCGGTGATCCTCGAGCTTCCGCGCGGAGCGGGAGCATCGGCCGCCGGCGCGCAAGGCGCCGGCGCGACCGAGCGCCTCTTCATCGTTCGCGACATCGAGCTCGAACGCGCGAAGAGGCAGGCGAAGGCCGATTCGTGCCACTCGATGCGAGACTTCGAACCGTCGGGAGGATTCTCCGGCGATCGCGAGACGGCGACCGCGCAGGCGGCGGCCGAGTGCCTGCGCCGGCGCGGGATTTCGCGCGTGCGGGCCGATCGCTCGCTGCCGCTCCTCTACGCCCATGTGCTCGCGCAGGCGGGAATCACCGTCGAGTGCGATCCCGAGCTCGGCGTCGCCGATCGGCGTCGCAAGGATGCGCAGGAAATCGTCTGGCTCGACGAGGCGCAGCGCATCACCGAGGACTTCATGGAGCGTGCGTGCACGCTCATCGCTCGCGCCGAGGCGCGGCGCGACGGCGTTCTGCTTCACGAGGGCGCTCCGCTCACGAGCGAGCGGATGTTCACGATGATCGACGGCTGGTGTCTCGAGAAGGGCTGCGAGAATCCCGGCGCGATCATCGCGTGCGGTCCGGTCGGCGGCGATTGCCACGATCGCGGTCGCGGCGAATTGCGCACCGGCCAGCCGATCATCGTCGACATCTTTCCGCGCGTGAAGGCGAGCGGATACTTCGGCGACTGCACGCGCGGCGTGGTGCACGGCGACATTCCAGACGCCGTCGTGCGCATGCATCAGGCCGTGCTCGAAGCGAAGGCGGCGGCGCAGAAGACGATCCGCGCGGGCGTGACCGCCGACGCCGTGCATGCCGCCACGCTCGCGGCGCTCTCCGCGCGCGGATTCCCGTACCGAGCCGGCGGTCCGCCGGAAGGCGACTTGCAGTGGTGCGGCATCGTGCACGGCACCGGACACGGCGTCGGGCTCGAGTGCCACGAGCCGCCGCTTCTCGACAAGGGCGGGCCCGTGTTGCTCGAGGGTGATGTCGTCACCGTCGAGCCGGGCGTCTACAGCCGCGGCATCGGCGGCGTGCGCATCGAGGATCTCGTCGTCGTCGAGAAGAACGGCGCGCGTCAACTCGGCCGCGGCCTCGCCACCGATCTCCGCTGGGGGTAGCACCGCCACCTTGCCGATACGATGACGCTGCCATGGTCCTGTCGCCCGAGATTCTGAAGCGCCTCCGCGACCTCTGCGAGGATCGCAATGTCGCCCATTTGGAGCTCACGGGTTCCGCTGCTCGTGGCGACTTTGACGCGGAACACAGCGACATCGACTTGCTGATCGAGTTCCGGGCCGGAGTTCGCGTATCGGCGCTCGATGTCATCGAGCTCGCCGACGAGATGCGGGAGATCGTCGGGCGGAAGGTCGACCTGATCGAGCTCAGCGCCGTCCGAAACCCGATCCTGCGAGAGATGCTTCAACGCGATCGCGTCCCGCTGTATGCAGCCGCGTGACCTGCGCGTCTACCTTCACGACGCCGTCGGTGCCGCGGAGGAAGTCGTCGCGATTCGCGCGGCCGTGAGCTCGGCACAACTTCGAACCGATCGGGTTGCCCGAGCTGCGATCGAGCGGCATCTGATCACGATCGGAGAAGCGCTGCGTCGAGTCCGATGTCGACACGCTCTTAGAGCGGTTCCTCCTCATTCGTAGCGATCTGGCGGGCTGCGACTTCGTGTGGCATCGTCTGGCTCCATCGGCGGATCCTCGAGATCCGCCTGCTTCGCCCTCCTTGCCACACTCGTCTCGCCGACGCCAGCTCGCTACGCCTGAGTCGTCACCGCTCTAGACCTCGATGGTCGAGGTCATCGGTCGATCGCAGCAGGACGCCAGCACGGAGCAGAGCAGGAGTGCAGCGAACGGGCGCATGCCGAGCTGGATCGTCACCAAGCCGAGGACGGCAAGACAAAAGCCCGGAACGAACGTGCGTCGCGTGAGCCTCGACCAGGTGAGGCTCGCGCCGTGCGCGTCGGCCCGCTTCGCGACTCCGAACGAGGGTCGCGTCGCCTTGCCTGGTGCCCCGTTTCGCGTCCTCGCACAAGGTTCGCGTCGGCCTCCGGCGGCCCTCTCTCGGCGAGTTGTTTGCGGCGGTGCCGCGAAGCGGCATCGCGGCGATTCCGAGAGCCGCGAAGCCAGCAAACGTGTTTGAGCCGAAGAGGGCTGCCGGAGCCGACGCGATGAACCATGCTCCGACGCGAAACGGGCACGGCAGCCCGCGCGCGGATCGTTCCGGGCCGCGAAGCGGGACGCCGCCGCACAAGTTCACTCGTCGTCGTCGGACTTCTTCGACTTGGCCGGCTTCACCGAGTCGTCGCCGTCCTCGGAGTCGCCCGACTCCTCGTCCTCGGCCGATTCCTCGACGCCCTCTTCGCCCTCTTCATCCGCGAAGAGTCGCGGCGGCAATCGGCGCTCGAAGCCCTTCGTGGCGCGAAGGCACATCTCGTGGAGCAGCTGATGGAGCTTCTCGTGGTCGGGAATGGAGTCGAGACACGCGAGCACATGGTCGATCTGGCGGTCGAGGTCCATGCCGGTGTCGAGCGACTCGATCGCCGCGTCGCCGATGGCCTCCATCGCCGTCACGAACCATTCCATCGACGGCTTCTTCTCGTTCTTCGGCGGCGAGATCCGCGCACGGATCGTGATGGCGCCGATCGCCACGATCGGGCACCGCTTGATCTGATTCAGCGGCTCGCGGCAGATCACGGCCGCCGGAACCTCCTGCCGAAGCGCCGCGAGTCGCAGTCGCCGCGCGTCCGCGCCGACCTGCGGCGGCTGCACCAGGTAGCAGCCGGGCGCCACCGGATCGGCGTCGTGGAACGTCGTCTCGACGATCGCGATCTTCTTCCGGTCGAGCGCCTTCCCGACTCGCAATCGCCGAGCCTCCTGGAGCGGCAGCGAAATCCGCGCCATCGCCTCCCAGCGCTCCTGCCGTCGCGCCGCGTTCAGCGCCTTGAGCGCGAGCCGTTCCGCCTCGAACCAGCGCCCGGCGCGCAGCGCCGCCTCGGCCTGATCCATCAGGGTCTCGAGATCGGGCGCGGCCGACGCGGAAGCCGATGGCTTGGGCGGCGTGGTCACGGGCGTCCCGCGGCTCCGCCGGGATGCAACGGAGCGCGAGTGGCGGTCGCCACGCGTGAGGCCCTCTTGTCGTCGGTGCGATGGACTTCGAGCGCGCGGCCGTTCACGCCCGCGCCGGCCTCGAGCACCATGTCGCAGAGCGTCTGCACCGGCCGGCTCCTTCCGTAGCGCGAGCGCAGGGCGGCCACCTTGTCGAGCATGCTGCCGCCCTTGTCCCGGAAGAGCTGCTTGTACGCCTCCTTCATGGCGTCGACGTCCTCGTCGGTGTAGCCGCGCCGCTTCATGGCGATGTGGTTGTGGCCGCGCACTTCCGCGGGATTCCCCTCCACGATCATGTAGGGCGGCACGTCCTTGCTGCATCGGGCCATGGCGCCGACGAAGGCGCAGGTGCCCACGCGGCCGAAGTGGTGCACGCCGGCGGCGCCGCCGATCCCGGCGAAGTCCTCCACGTGCACGTGCCCGGCGAGCATCACGTTGTTCGCGAGCACCACGCCGTTGCCGATGACGCAGTCGTGCGCCACGTGGGCCACGGCCATGATGAGATTCTCCGAGCCGATCTTCGTTCGACCGCCGCCGCTGCCGGTGCCGCGGTGGATCGAGGCGTGCTCACGGACCTGGTTGCGGTCTCCCATCTCGAGCCAGGTCTTCTCGCCTCGGTACTTCATGTCCTGCGGATCGCCGCCGACGACCGCGAACGGGTGCACGACGTTCTGCCTGCCGAGCGTCGTGTTCGGTCCGACGATCACGTGCGACCGCAGCTCCGTTCCCTCGCCGATCACCGACTCGGCGCCGACCACGCACCACGGGCCGACGATGACGCCGTCCGCGATCCGGGCCGAGGGGTCGATGATGGAGGTGGGGTGGATTCGGGTCACGGGTCTCAGGCCTGCTCGGAATCGACCATCATAAAGCGAATCTGGGCCTCCGCCGCCAGCTTGCCGTCCACCGTCGCGCGGCAGTGGACGGTGGCGGAGCGGGCGTTGGCACGCTGGGTCTGGGCTTCGAGAATCACCTGGTCGCCGGGCACGATGGGCTTGCGGAGCTTCACCTTGTCGAGCGAGAGGAGCATCGCCACGCGTCCGGCATGCTCGAGCGTCTGGGAGAGGAGAAGACCGCCGAGCTGGGCCATCGCTTCGACGATGAGGACCCCCGGCATGATCGGCGTGCCAGGGTAGTGCCCCTGAAAGAAGGGTTCGTTCACGGTCACATTCTTCACGCCGACGGCGCGTCGATTGCCGTCGAGCTCGAGCACCCGATCGACGAGCAGCATCGGGTAGCGATGCGGCATGATGCGCTGGATCGCACGCGTGTCGAGCACGCGGTCCGAGGCGAGCGACATGGCGAGGTCGTCGGCCTGCATGCGCTCGCGAAGCTTGAGGGCCATGCGCCGATTCAGACCGTGCCCCGACTTCCGCGCCACGATGCGCGCCACGATCGGACGACCCGCGAGCGCGAGATCGCCCATCACGTCGAGCACCTTGTGCCGCACGGGCTCGTCGGGGAATCGATAGGCATTCTCGATCGGTCCGTCGTCGCCGATCACGAGCACGTCGCGCGGCGTGAGATGGCGGCAGAGCTGCTGGCGCCAGAGCGCTTCGGCCTCCTCGCGCAGGCTGAAGGTCCGCGCGGGTGCGATCTCCCGCAGGTAGTCCTGGCGCTCCGGGTCGAAGGAGAAGCACTGCCGCGGAATCCGCGACTCCCCCTCGCCGTAGTCGAGGTCGTAGAGCACCTTCATCGACTCGCCGTCGTCCGGAAGGGCGGCGATCATCGAGTCGCCTTCCTCGACGACGATCGGCTCGCGCAGACGGAAGCGACGGCGCGGCGCGTCCTGTTCGACGAGTCCCGCGCTCGCGAGCGCGTCGGTGAAGGGGAGCGCCGAGCCGTCGCCGCACGGCAGTTCCCGGCCGTCGAGCCGAAGCACGGCGTTGTCCACGCCGAGTCCCGCGAGCGCCGAGAGGCAGTGCTCGACCGTCTCGATCACGTCGCCGCCGGCGCGGAGCGTGGTGCGGCGCGGACGCGGAATCACGTTCGCCACGTCCGCGCTCACCGTGACGGGAGGAGAGAGATCGACTCGCTCGAAGACGATGCCGGCGCCGGGAGGCGCCGGCGCGATCACGAGTTCCGATTCGCCGCCGCCGAGCAGGCCGCGACCGCGCACCGCGACCTCGGCGGCCACCGTCTGCTGGCGCTCGCTTCGGCGAAGGGTGATTCGCTCGGGTTCGACAACGGCACTCATGCGGTTCGGGTTGAAGACCCCACGCGGCTCAGGGCGGCTTGCCTTCGAGCAATTGCCGCAGGCGCCGCGAGAGTTCCGGCAGTCTACGCACGGCCGCGACCGCCCGCAATTCCGTGCGCGCATCCTGCGCGGGCGTGCCGGCCCAGGTCGCGCCGTCGGGAACGTCGTTCATGACCGAACTCGTGGCCGCGAGCGTGACGCCGCTGCCCACGCGGCGGTGGTCGCCGATGCTGGACCGACCGCCGATCCGCACCCCGTCGCCGATCACGGCGCTGCCGGCGATCCCGGTGAGCCCCGCGATCACGCAGGACCGCCCGATGCGCACGTTGTGGCCGATCTGGCAGAGATTGTCGATCTTCGTTCCCGCGCCGATCACGGTCTCTCCGAACTTGGCGCGGTCGATGCAGGTGCCGGCGCCGATCTCGACATCGTCGTCGATGCGCACGGTTCCGAGGTGCGGCACGCGCCGGATCCCGCGCCCGTCCGGACTCGGACGGAATCCGAAACCTTCGCTGCCGACGACCGCGCCCGCGCGAAGGATCACGCGCGAGCCGAGCGAGACTCGATCGTGCACGACCGCGTTCTCGCGGATCTCGCACGATGCGCCGATGCGCACGTCGGCGCCGATCCGAGCGCCCGCGTGGACGGCGCTGCCGGCGCCGACCTCGCATCCCGCGCCGATCGAGGCGAGCGGGCCGATGCGTACGCCCTCGCCGAGCCGTGCGCTCGCGTCGACGTGGGCGCTCGGGTGAACACCGGGCGCCGGCCCACCCGGTCCGCGCGCGCGCGCGAACGCCTCGAGCAGCGGAATGAGCGATCGTTCCGCGTCGGCGACTCGCACGAGCGCGCGCCCGGCGCCGGCGGCGCCCGCGTCGACGCCTTCGCTCAGCAGGATCACGCGCGCCCGGCTCGACGCGATCCGCTCCGCGTGGCGCGAATCCTTCGCGAAGGAGACCTCGCCGTCGCGGGCCTCGTCGAGCGAGTTGACGCCGGTGACCGGCAGATCGCCGGGCCCCTCCAGCCGGCCGTCGACCAGCGCCGCGACGTCGGCGGAAGTGGCGGGGGCGGCGCGGCTCATGGCGGTTCGGGGGCTGCGGCCCGGGGCGGACCGAGGGCCGTGCACCTCACTGCGGGCTGGGAGCGGCGGTGCTCTTCGCCGCGAATTCCTTGTTCATCCGCTCGATCACGAGCGAGGTGATGTCGAGCGACGGGTCGACGAAGAGCGACCGGCGGGCGGAGATCTGCTGCATCATCGGACGGCGATCCTCCGGCGCGAACGCGGGCGTCGCATCGTCGAGCAGCACGAGCTGGATGCCTCGTTCCTTCGCCACCGCGGCGCAGGCGAGCTTCACCTGGTCGTAGGTCTCCTTGACCAGGCGCTCGCTCTCGCGCTCCGTCTTCAATCGCGCGTAATCCTGGAACGCGGCGAGCCGTCCCACCGCGTCCTCCACGTTGCGCTGCATCTCGAGCAGCTTGTCGGAGCCCTTCTCGTAGGCCTCGATCTCGATCTGGATCGCCTTCACCGCCTGCTCGCGCTGGCGTCCCTCCTCCGCGAGCTTGTCGACCATGGCGCTGAGCACGGTTTCGGAGGCGCGATGCTGGTCGAGCTTCTCGTAGACGATCTCGAGGTCGATGACCGCCACCGCCGTCGGCGGCGCGGCGGTCTGCACCGCGGCGGCCGCGAGCAGTCCGGCGCCGAGCAATCCGGCGGCGAGCACGATCGAGCTTCGGGAACGGGCGCGTCGCGTGATTCCATTCATGTCGTGGCTCCGGTGGATTCGTTCGTCGGCGGAACGCGGGTTCGTCGATGCGGCGTCGCGGCCGATCACTGACCGATCGCGTAGGCGTTGTCCATGCGCGTTCGCAGCTCTTCGGTGATGTCGTGCGCGGGGCTGCTGTAGAGCATGCGACGGCGGCCGATCTGATCGAGCGCGCGCTGCGTGAGCGGCACCCGCGCATCGCCGCCGGCGAGCTGGAGCTCGTCGCCCGGCTCGGCCACGATCACGTAGTCGTAGCCCTTCGTTTCCGCGAGCTTGGCGGCCTCCTCGCGGATGTGCTTGTAGATCTGGCGCCACATGAGACTCGCCTCGCGGTCGAGCTCGCGCTCCTTCATCATGGCCCACTGCTCGGTTTCGAGCTTCGTGAGGTGCGCCTTCTCCATCGCCTCGAGCTTCTTGTCGGCGTCGGCGATCGCGTTGATCTGCGTCGTCATCTCCTCGAGCTGCGACTTGCGCGCCTTCACCTCGTCCATGATCTGAGCCTGGAGGTTGCGGAGCTTGATCTCCCACTCCGCCTTCTCCTGGAGTTTCTCGATCAGGGCGCCGAGATTCACCGTGGCCACCTTGGTGTTCGCCGGCGCCTTGCCGACCTGCGCCGACGCGGCGAATCCACCGACGAGGAACGACGCGGCGAGCAATCCTGCGACGACGAATGGAGAAGTTCGCATGGCCGGCATTGTACGGCGGCGGTCCCGGCGACGCGGACGCCGTGCCCGATCAGAAGGGCAGTTCGGCGGTGAAGCTGAAGACCTGCTCGATGTCGCCCTCCTGGCTCACGATCGGCCAGGCGAGATCGAACGCGAGCGGCGCGGGCCCGAGCGCCTCGATGTAGAGGCGCACGCCCACGCCCGCCGAGACGCGGTACTGATCGAAGCCGAAGGTGTTCTGCACCGTGCCCGTGTCGGTGAAGACGACGCCGGTGATCATCTCCGAGAGCAGCGGCACTTCGTATTGCGCGCCGGCGAAGAAGAGGAACTGGCCGCCGACCGGATTGTTGTTCGGCACGTCGGGCGCGATGATGTAGCCCGAGCTCTTGGGGCTGATGCTGCGGAATTCGAAGCCTCGGAAGCTGCGGCCGCCCAGGTAGAAGCGCTCGTAGGTCGGCGCCGCGCTGGAGAAGATGTAGCCCATCTGCGTGTTGAGCCGCAGCACGCTCTTGCGGCCCAGGAAGTCCTCGTCGAGCGTCAGGAAGGTCGTGTAGCCGCCGCGCATGAAGGGGTAGCTGTAGTCGCCGCCGAAGGCGCCGTAGTAGCTCGCGCTGAAGTCGATCACGCTTCCGCGGGACGGCCGGATCGGATTGTCGACCGTGTTCCTCGACAGCGAGAAGCTCGCCGCGCTCAGGTACGCGGGCCCGCGGTCGTTGAAGACCTCGATGGGCGTGAAGGGAGAGAAGTCGTCGAGCTCCACGTGCTCGAGCCGGGCGCCGACGCCGGCGCGCCAGAAGTCTCCCACCTGCCGCGAGATCCCCAGGTTCACGCCGTAGCGCTGCTCGGAGTACTGGCCCAGGCTGAATTCGCGGTCGCGGTAGAAGGCATTCAACGAGCCTCCGTAGTCGCTCTCGAAGAGATGCGGCTCCGCGAAGCCGATCGAGTAGGTGCTCACGTCGATGCCGGGCGCGGCGGTGATGTTGAACGACTGGCCGGCGCCTCGGAAACCGCGGCCGGAGATGAACTCGCCGAAGGAGAGCGGCGTGTCCGCGATGTCGAAGTTGTACTGCGAGAGGGAGACTTCGCCGGCGAAGCTCGTGTCGCTGCCGAGCGAGACGCCGAAGTTGAGCGAGCCGGTGTTGCGCTCCTTCACCTCGACGAGCACGTCGCGCGTGCGCGGATCGTCGGGATCGGGTTCCTGCGCGGTCACTCTCGCGTCGTTGAAGAGCCGGCTTCCCACGAGCCGCGCCTCGACGAAGTCGGAGAGTTCGCGGCCGTCGAGCGGACGCCCGGGCTGGATGCGCACGAGCCGCCGGATCACCTTGTCGCGCGTGAGGAAGTTGCCCTGGATGCGGATGAGCCCGGCGTCGTAGCTGTCGCCCTCGTCGATCATGAGCAGCAGGTCGACCTCGGGCGCCTCGCCGACGCGGTAGTACGCCTCCTGCACGCGCACGTCGATGTAGCCCTGCACGCGGTACGCCGTCTCGATGCTCTGCAGGGTGCGCTTCACCAGGTTCTGCTGGAAGACGTCGCCGGGCCGGATCACCATGAGCGACTGAAGCTGCGACTCGTCGAAGACCCGCAGCGTGCCGCGGCCGCCCGGACCTTCGATCCGCGCCGCACGGAGCCGGTACTGGCGCCCCTCGCTGATCACGAAGATGAGCTTCGCCTCCTTCTGGTCGGGACTCAGCTCCGCGCGGCGGTCGATGCGCACGTCCACGAAGCCGCGATCGCGATAGAACTTGTCGAGCGCGGCCACGTCGTCGATGAGCTGCTGCTCGTCGATGTTCCCCTTCACGAAGAGGAAGAACCACGCCTTCGTCTTGATCTGCGCCTGGAGCTGCTTCGCGGGGAACGCCGCATTGCCGACGAACTCGATGTCGCGGATGCGCACGCGCGGACCCTCGAGAATGCGGAAGATGACCACGCCCGATTCCTTCAAGCGCGACTCGTCGACGGTGACCTCGACGAGGTAGTGGCCGCGGTTCTTGTAGAGCTCCTTGATGCGGAAGACCGACTGCTCCATGAGGAAGTCGTCGCGCGGCCCGCCGGGAACGAGCGGAATCGCGTTGCGGAGCTCCTGATCGGTGGCGGCCTTGTTGCCCACGGTCTGGATGTCGCGCACGAGCGCCTGCTCCGTGAGCCGATACGTGACGACGACGGTTCCGTCGGGTTGCAGCGTGGCGCTCGCGTTGACCATCTCGAAGTGGCCGAGGCGGTAGAGCGTGGCGACGTCGTCGCGCACCGTCTTCGGGTCGTACGGCTGGCCCGCACCGATGCGAATGTTGTTGCGGATCTCCTGCTCGCTCACGCGATCGAGGCCCACGATCTCGATGCGCGCCACGGGCCGATCGGCGAAGGTCTCGTCCTCGATCGACCCCTGCGCGAGCGCCGCGCGACTTCCGAGCACGAGCGACATCAGTGCGCCGACGAGCACCAACGACCACGAGCCGCGCGCCGGAATCGACCCGGCGCGGCGTGCAGTGAGGTGCGTCCGGGGCATCGGATGGGGCGGAGGATAGCCTCGGCTTCCGCGACCTGCTACCGTGTTCGCTCGCTCTCCGCGACCTGCGCCATGGAGATGACGCTCGCCGAACTCGCCGCACGAATCGGCGCCGAACTCGTCGGCGACGGGGCGGTGCGGGTGCACGCGGTGGCGCCGATCGATCGCGCGGGCGCCGGGGAGATCACCTTCCTCGCGAATCAGCGCTACGCGGAGTATCTCGCCTCCACGCGCGCCGCCGCGGTGATCGTCGGCCGCAGCGCGGAGTGTCCGCCGTCGCTGCCGCGCCTCGTCGCCGAGGATCCGTACTTCGCGTTCCGGGAGGCGATCGTGGCGCTGCACGGGCATCGCGAGCACCCGCCGCCGATGGAGGCGCGGGACGGCGTGAGCGCAGGCGCCCGCATCCACCCGAGCGCCTCGATCGGCGCGGGCTGCCGCATTCATCCGCTGGCCGCGGTCGAGCGCGGCGCGACGATCGGGCGCGACTGCGTGCTCTATCCGGGCGTCTACGTGGGCGAGGAGGCGACGATCGGCGACGGCTGCGTGCTCTTTCCGAACTCCGTGGTCTACGACCGCTGCCGCATCGGCAACCGGGTGACGATCCACGCCTGCGCGGTGATCGGCAGCGACGGCTTCGGCTACGCCACGCACCACGGCCGGCACGAGAAGATTCCGCAGACGGGAATCGTCGTCGTCGAGGACGAGGTCGAGATCGGTTCCGGATGCGTCGTCGAGCGCGCGGCCATGGAGGAGACGCGCATCGGCGCCGGCACGAAGCTCGCCGATCTGATCTCGATCGGGCACGGCGCGAGGCTCGGGCGCGGCTGTCTGCTCGTGTCGCTCGTCGGCATCTCCGGCAGCGTCGAGGTGGGCGACTTCGTCGCCTTCGGCGGGCAGGCGGGCGTCGCGGGCCATCTCTCGATCGGCTCGCAGGCGCAGATCGCCGCGAAGGCTGCCGTCGTCTCCGACGTTCCGCCCGGCGCGCGCGTCGCCGGCATTCCCGCGATCGATCTCGACGCGGCGAAGCGCAACGCGCTCGCCGGCCGCGATCTCTACGGCATGTCGCGCCGACTCAAGGAGCTCGAGCGCGAAGTGGGGCGCCTGACCGCCGCGCTCGAGACGCTTCGCCGCGAGATGGCCGCGACCGGCTCGTCGCCGGACGACGCGCCGGACCCGGAGCACGATTCATGAGCACGACCGCCGACCTGCTGCGCACGCCCCTGCACAAGATGCACGTGGAGGCGGGGGCCATGATGGTCGACTTCGCCGGCTGGGAGATGCCGCTGCACTACGGCTCCATCCTGGAGGAGCACCGTCAGACGCGCCGTTCCGGCGGCTTCTTCGACGTGAGCCACATGGGGCGCCTGCGCTTCACCGGTCGCGACGCCCGCCGCTTCCTCGATCGGGTGTGCACGCGGCAGATCGCCGGCATGGAGCGGGGCATGGTGCGCTATTCGCTCGTCTGCAACGAGCGAGGCGGCTGCCGCGACGACGTGCTCGTCTCCTGCATCGACGAGCACGAATACCTCATGGTCTGCAACGCGAGCAATCGCCTGAAGCTGCTCGAGCACTTCGCGGCCGTGAAGGGCGACATGGTCTTCAAGCTCGACGACGAGACGAAGTCGACCGTGATGGTCGCCATCCAGGGACCCCGCGTGATGGAGCTCGTGGCGAACTTCTCGAAGGAGATTCCCGCGCTCAAGCGCTACCGCTTCGCCGAGAAGCGCGTGATGCTCGCGAAGCTGCTCGTGAGCCGCACCGGCTACACGGGCGAGGACGGCATCGAGATCATCCTGGGCGCCGCGGTCGCCTCGATGGCGATCAAGATGCTGCTCGGCGACTCGAAGGACGCGGCGAGCGTGGTGAAGCCCTGCGGCCTCGGCGCGCGGGACACGCTGCGCACCGAAGCGGGAATGCCGCTCTACGGCCACGAGATCTCGGAGGAGCTCGATCCGCTTTCGGCCGGCCTCGCCTTCGCCGTCAAGCTCGACAAGGGCGACGACGATCCGAGCGTCGGCCGCTTCATCGGCCAGGACGCGCTGCGGGCGCTTTCCGCAAAGGGCCTCGAGCGCACGCTCGTCGGATTGAAGCTCGAGGGGCGCCGCAGCGCCCGTCCGGGCATGAACGTGCTCCAGGGCGATCGCGTGGTCGGCACGGTCACGAGCGGCTGCCTGAGCCCCACGCTCGAGCACCCGATCGCGATGGCGTACGCGCCGCCGTCGTGCGCCGCGCCCGGAACCCCGTTCGTCGTGGATCTCGGTCGCGAGAAGGTCGCGGCGCAGGTCGCGCCGCTTCCGTTCTACAAGGCGCCGCCGCCGCGCTCGCTCACCTGATCGGCGCTTCGTCGGCGCTTCGGCGAACCCTCGCGCCGCGTCGACGCCGGGTCGCAGAAGCGCATCGGCCGGTCGTCGTTCAACTGCTGCTGAAGCTTGCGGAGCGCCGCCACCTCGATCTGGCGCACGCGCTCGCGCGTGAGCCCGACCTCCTCGCCGATCTGCTTGAGCGTGAGCGGCTCCTTGCCCTCGAGGCCGAACCGCAGCCGCAGCACGCGGGCGTCGCGCTCGTCGATCGAGTCGAGCAGGCGGAGGACCACCTTGAATTCCTCGCTCTGCGCCACGCTTTCCTGCGGCGGATCGTTCCGCGTGTCCTCGAACATGTCCGCGAAGTCGACCGCTTCTCCGTCGTCGTTCGACGGCGCCTGGCTCGGCGCGTGGTACGCCTTCACCGCGCGTCGGATGATCTGGAGCTTCTTCACCGGCACCTTCATGAGCTTCGAGAGCTCATGAAGCGTGGGAGGCCGGCCGAGCTCCTCCTCGAGGCGCCGCGTCGATTCCTTCCACCTGGCGATGAGTTCGACCATGTACGCCGGAATGTGGATGGGCTGCACGGCGTTGATGAGCGTGCGCTTGATCGCCTGCTTGATCCACCAGCTCGCGTAGGTGCTGAATCGCGCGCCCTGCGCCGGGTCGAAGCCCTCGACGGCGCGGATCAAGCCGATGTTCCCCTCCTCGATGAGATCGGGAAGCGGAAGCCCGCGGTTCGCGTAGGTCTTGGAGATGGAGATCACGAGGCGCAGGTTCGCCTTGATCATCCGCTCCTTCGCCCCCAGGTCGTTGTCGTTGATGATGCGCCAGCCGAGGTCCTTCTCCTCTTCCAGCGTGAGGAGCGGGACATCGTGGATCTCGCGCAGGTAAAGTTGAAGTTCGGACTGGATCGATTGACGCGACATGGTTCTCCCTGGGCCGCCCACCCGAGTCGCTGAGCCTCGAATCGTAGAGATCCGTGCCATGGATTGCCACCGTTCGTCGTCGGATGTGCGAGAGAGCGTTCCGATCAGGATCGCTGCGCCGCTTATGCGTGCGACGAGGTGGTCATGAACCAGCGGTTCGATCTCTCGTCGATCCTGCGCGAATGGCCGGAAGTGCCGGGCAGCATGACGGTCCGATTGTTGCGCCTCGACGACGGCCGAGTCGTCCTGCAGCGACGCGTCGCCCTCGGCGTGATCCAAATGGAAACGACCGGTCGGCCCGATGGGCTTCGACCGGCGGGGCACGAGAGCGTGCTCGCCGATTTCCGGACGCGCGGTCGACTCGACGCGGATCGCCTGCCGGACCACGAGATCGACGCGGCCGAGCGTGAGGCGGCGCTCTACCTGCATCGAGCGGTCGCGATGGCGGCGCTCGGCGAGATCGAGGCGGTGATCCGCGATTCCGAGCATGTCCGCTCGCTCGCGATGATCGGAAACGGCGCCTCGGGGGAGCTCCGCTCGGCAGCGCTGGCGCGACTCTCGGTGCAGGCGATCCTGCTCGCGGTCCGTGCCGAGGTGGTCGGCGCCCTTCGGGAGCCGGGCAGCGGGTCCGCGGTCGAGGCGATCGATCGAGGGCTCGCGGCGCTCGAGGCGGCGCTCGCCCGAAGCGGTTCGATCTCGCCGATCGACTCGTCGTGGAGCGACGCGCTTCGATCGCTTCGGGCGGCGCTCGTTCCGAAACTGCCGGCAAGCCAGCGCGAGGAACTGCGCGAGCGGCTCGAAGCGGCCATCCGCACGGAGAACTTCGAGCTCGCCGCGATCTTGCGCAACGAGCTGAGGCAGATGCTTCCCTAGAGCGGTGACGACTCAGGCGTAGCGAGCTGGCGTTGGCGAGACGAGTGTGGCAAGGAGGGCGAAGCAGGCGGATCTAGAGCGGTGACGACTCAGGCGTAGCGAGCTGGCGTTGGCGAGACGA
>VGXK01000015.1 GCA_016873355.1 Phycisphaerae bacterium
CCGGTCGTCGGCTTCGAGCCGGACGCGGCGCCGCTCGCTCCGTATCGCACGAGCACGGCGCCGACCTTGATGATGTCGCCTTCCTTGCCGCAGAGATCGGTGATCGTGCCGCCCCACGGACTCGGCACCTCGACGAGCGCCTTGTCCGTCTGCATCTCGGCGATCGTCTGCTGCTCCTTCACCGTGTCGCCGATCTTCACCGTCCAGCGGATGAGTTCCGCCTCGGCGAGTCCTTCGCCGAGATCGGGCAGGATGAAGTGGCTCTTGTCCGCGGGTTGCTTGACGCCGGCCATCGTGGGTTCCTCGATCGATCGAGCGAGCGTTGCAGGAGGAAGTGGCGGAACGGAACGGGACGAATCGAAGTCCGAGGGGTCCGATCGGCGCTCGCCGCGCCGTCCATCGCCGATCAATACGCCGCGGTTTCCTCGATCGCGCGGGCGATGCGGGACGCGTCGGGAAGGTAGTCGAGTTCCAGCTTGTAGTACGGCATCACGGTATCGAAGCCGGCCACTCGCTGCACCGGCGCCTCGAGGTGCAGGAAGCAGCGTTCCATGATGCGCGCCGAGATCTCGGCGCCGAATCCGCAGGTCTTCGGCGCTTCGTGCACGATGACGCAGCGGCCGGTCTTCTTCACGCTCGCTTCGACCGCGGCCATGTCGAAGGGATAGATCGTCCGCAGATCGATGAGCTCGATGCTGCGCCCGGTGCGCTCGATGGCCTGCATGCACTGGACGACGCTCGCCCCCCAGCTCACCACGGTCATCTCCCCGCCTTCGCAGACCACGCGCGCCCGACCGAGCGGGATCACGTACTCGTCCTCCGGCACCTCCTCGCGGAATGCGCGGTAGATGCGCTTGGGCTCGAAGAACATCACCGGATCGGGATCGCGGATCGACGAAATGAGCAGGCCCTTCGCGTCGTAGGGCGAACTCGGCATGACCACCTTCATGCCCGGCTGGTGCGCATAGATCGATTCCGGCGAATCGCTGTGAAGCTCCGGCGCGTGGATGCCGCCGCCGACGGGCACGCGCACCGTGATGGGCACGGTGAACGCGCCGCGCGTGCGCGTGCGCATCCGCGCCGCGTGCGAGCAGAGCTGGTCGTACGCGGGACCGAGGAAGCCGTCGAACTGGATCTCGGGAACGGGACGCAGGCCCGCCATCGCGAGACCGATCGAAGTGCCGATGATTCCGCTTTCCGCGAGCGGCGAGTCGACCACGCGGTGCGCGCCGAAGCGCTTGTGCAATCCCTCGGTGACGCGGAAGACGCCGCCGTTGGGGCCGACATCCTCGCCGAGGATGATGACGCGGTCGTCCTTCTCCATCTCCTGGACGAGGGCGAGATTGATTGCCTGGACGAGCGTGAGGTTGGCCATGACTCGGAATCGGTTCGTGCGTTGCGTGCGTTCGGTTGCGGCGCGGATCAGTGCGCGTGTTCGGGGTGATCCAGCTTGCGGACCTCGACGCCGTCGAGCTGGGACGGGTTCTCGCCGAGCCCGTGGGTCTGCGTCGAATCGCGCTGAAGGCGGAGATCCTCGGGAATCTCCGCGTACATCGAATCGAAGAAGTCGGTGCGGTTCGGCGCCGCGATCGTCTCCGCGCGCTCGACCGCCGCCGCGACTTCCTTCTCCACGCGCTCCTTGAGCGAGCCTTCCTTCGAGTCGTCCCAGAGCTTCCGCTCCTTCATGAACGCGCGAAGCCGCGTGATCGGATCGCGAGTCTTCCACATTTCGACTTCCGCGGCGTCGCGATAGCGGCGAGCATCGTCCGCGGTCGTGTGATCGCCGAGTCGATAGGTGACGCCCTCGATGAAGTGCGGCTTGCCGGTCGAGCGCGTGAACTCGGCCGCGTCGCGCACGCACTTGACGACCGCGAAGAGGTCGTTGCCGTCGCACTGCACGGTCTTCATCCCGTACGCCACGGCGCGCTGCGCGAGTGTCGGCGCCGAGCACTGGATCTTCCCTGGAACCGAGATCGCCCAGAAGTTGTTCTGGCAGAAGAAGATCACCGGAATGTCGAGATTCGCCGCGAAGTTGCACGCCTCGTGGAAGTCGCCTTCGCTCGTGGCGCCGTCGCCGAAGAAGGTGCACGCAATGCGCTTCTCGCCGCGGTATTTGGCCGCCCACGCCAGGCCGGTCGCGTGCAGCATCTGCGTGCCGATGGGAATCGCGAGCGGCGTGCAGAAGAGTTCGCGCGGAATCGCGTTGCCGCGCTCGTCGCCCATCCAGTGCAGCAGCACCATCTCCATGGGCACGCCGCGCCAGAAGAGCCCGCAGTTCTCGCGGTAGCACGGGACGAGCCAGTCGTCGTTCGCCAGCGCATACGCGGCGCCGAGGCTGTTCGCCTCCTGGCCCATGTTCTGCGGATAGGTGCCCATGCGCCCGGAGCGCTGAAGTCGGAACGCCACTTCGTCGAGATGGCGGCACGCCACCATCGCCTCGTAGAGCTTGACGAGGTCCTTGTCGGGAATCAGGCCCTTCCCGAGCTTCTCGTCGAACTTCCCGTGCTCATCGAGGATCGAGATTCGCTCGATTTCGGTGCTGAAAACCTTGGTGATGGGCATGCCGGCCGAAGTCTAGCAGGGGCGCTCCGTCCGCCCGGTCGGAACGGCGATCGAGATCATCGGGCTGCGCCGACTCGCAGACTGGACTTGATCGACCCGGCGAAGTCCGTTGAAATGCGTCGGGTCGGACGGGCGCCGTTCGGCGGCCCCGCACTCGAGGAGGGACTCATGAATCGGAATCGAAGCATCGTGCTCGCGTCGATCGTCTGCGCCGCACTCGGCAGCACCGCGTCGGCGGACTGGATCCCGGGTCAACCGATCGCGGTGATCGGGACGACCTTCACGCTGGGCGATCCATCGGAATCATTCTGGGGAACGCAGGTCAGCGGCGACTTCCATCCCATCGGAGGGCAGACGAGCTACGTCGATCCGCTCTACGGGGCGTCGTTCCCGATCCTCGTGAGCTCGACGCTCGGAAGCCCGCAGGATCTCAGCATCGTCATCGACTTCAGCAACTATGTCTTCCTCGAGATCGGCTGGTACGAAGTGGTCTTCCCCGACCTCAAGCCCAACGGCGGAATCCTGAGCGTCGACGCGACGTCGGGAGCAGCGTCGACCGACGGCGTGTCCGTCACCTGGACGGGCAATGTTCAGGACGGCTTCGACGACGTGAAGATCTTCATCTCGCAGGTGCCGACGCCGGGCGCGATTTCGCTCCTGGGGCTGGCCGGAATCTCCGCCCGTCGTCGCCGCGCACGCTGACCGCAGTCGGGAGGGAACGAGCGCCGGGGGGCGAGCGCCGGGGGACGAGCGATACGGCGTTCGAGTTCGGGCGATCTCGCCCGCAACGGACGCGCGTGCTGGCGTGTATGCATCGCCGGCCTACGAAGGAGCGATCGCATGAACACGCGGCGTGAGTTCATCGTGCAGGTCGGAACGACGGCGATGGGAGCGGCGCTGATTCCGGCGTCGATGGCGCGGGCACTCGCGCAGGGCGCGGCGCCGGTCGCCGGCGGCGCGAAGCCGGATGCGAAGCCGGGCGCGGGCGCGGCGCCGTCGGGCAAGCGCTCGCTGCTGATTCTCGGCGGCACCGGATTCCTGGGACCACAGGTGGTCCGACATGCGCGCGATCGCGGGTACGAGGTCACGCTCTTCAATCGCGGGAAGACGGCGCCCGATCTCTTCCCTGAGGTGGAGCACATCGAGGGCGATCGATACTCGGATCTCGACGGGCTGAAGAAGGCGGTCGCCGACGGGCGCAAATGGGATTGCGTCGTCGACACCTTCACCTACGTGCCGAAGACCGTCACCGACGCAATGGACATCCTGCTCCCGGCGATGGGGCAGTTCATCGTCGTCTCGACGATTTCGGTGTACGCCTCGAACGACGAGCCGAATGCGAACGAGGACGCGAAGCTCGCCGAAGTCGCGGACGACATCGCGGCGGGAATCGACACGCATGAGAAGGTCGGGCAGCACTACGGCGCCATGAAGGCGCGCGTGGAGAAGGCGGCGATGGAGCGCTTCCCCGGCAAGGTGACGATCATCCGACCGGGACTCATCGTCGGTCCGCGCGACACGACCGGACGCTACTCCTACTGGCCGGTGCGCGGGAGCGAGGGAGGACGAATGATCGCTCCCGGCACCGGCGATGACTTCATCCAGATCGTGGACGTGCGCGATCTCGGCGAGTTCACCGTGCACTGCGCGGAGGTTCCGCACTTCGGCGTCTTCAACGCCGTGAATCCCGCGGGCACGCGCACCATTCGCGATGTCGTCGACGCGGCGGTCAGGAGCGGCGGCGACAAGGCGCAGCCGGTGTGGATCAGCGAGGAATTCCTGAAGCAGAACGGCGTCAGCGCGTGGCAGCACATGCCGGCGTGGGTGCCGAAGTCGGCCGACGGCTACGCGGGCATCGGGCAGACGAACACCGATCGCGCGGTGAAGGCGGGACTGAAGACGCGAGATCTCGCCGACGTGAACGCGGCGATCCTGGAGTACTACAGGGTGCGCGGCGCGGAAATCGAGGCGGAGAAGGGCGCCGAGTTCGCCGCGCAGTGGCGCCGGCGGATTCGCGGCGGGCTCGCTCCGGAGAAGGAGAAGGAAGTGCTCACCGCGTGGGATTCGCGGGACGGCTGAGGCGGACGGGCGGGCGCGTGCTTCGCGAATCTCCGGTTGCGTTCGACGCGCAACGCAGCGACGCCACGGCCGCGCCGCCGATCAGCCCGCGGTGACCGCCCGCTTGTTCGCGCGACCGGACTCGATGCGGCGCTTGGCGTAGGCCACCGCCGCGTCGTGCGCGCTCGGCGCATGCGCCGCTTCCTTCAGCACCGTGAGCGTCGTCTGCTCGATCGCCTCCACCTTGCGATCGATCTCCGCCTCGCTCATGCCCAGGTGGAGGCCCGCGAGACGGATGAGCCCGCCCGCATTCACGACGAAGTCGGGGCCGTAGAGGATGTTCCGCACCTTGAGGTGCATGCCGTCGTCGTTCGGGTGCAGCAACTGGTTGTTCGCGGTGCCGCAGACGATCTGGCACTGGAGCCGCTCGATCGCCGGATGATCGAGCACGCCGCCGAGCGCGCACGGCGCGAGAATGTCGCACTTGGCGGTGAGCAGCGCGGCGCCGTCCTCGATCGCCTCCACGCCGAGCTCCTTCACCGCGCGATCGAGCGCCGACTTGTTCACGTCGGTCGCCTTGATCTTCGCGCCCGCGTCCTTGCAGAGCTTGGCGAGCTTGAAGCCGGTGGCGCCGACGCCCTGGATGGCCACCGTCAATCCCGAGAAGTCGACCTTCCTTCCCAGGTGCTTCAGGCACGCCTTCATGCCGTTGAAGCAGCCGAGCGAGGTGTACGGCGACGGATCGCCGCCGTGGCTGACCGTCTCGCCGCCCATGATGTGCGGCGTCTCCAGCGCCATCCAGTCGCAGTACTGCGTGTTGACGCCGACATCCTCGGCGGCGATGTAGGTGCCTCCGAAGGTGTCGACGAAGCGACCCATCGCTCGCGCCTCAGCCTCGTTCGCATGCTGACCGCCGCGCGCGATGATCACGCTCTTGGCGCCGCCCATGGGCAGGTCCGCGGCCGCGCTCTTGTAGGTCATGCCCTCGGAGAGACGGAGCACGTCGCGGATCGCCTCGGATTCGTCGTTGTAGGCCCAGCGCCGAGTTCCTCCGAGCGCATTCCCGAGCACGGTGCTGTGGATGGCGATCATCGCCTTCAGGCCCGTCGCGGAATCGTGATGGAACGCGAGTCGCTCGTGGCCGTGGCTGGAAAGGAGCTCGAAGATCTTCATGGGATCGCGAAGCCTAGCGAAAGGGTCGGGGCCGATGCAACGCATGCGGCGCGGCGATCGGCGCGATGGCCGGCGCGGCGCAGGCGGATACGAGCGGGCGCCGCGAGCAGTTCGCGACGAAGCAGGATCCGTCGACGCGAACGCATCGCTCCCGCGACCCGCCGTGCGTCGGGGGCCGTTCAGACGGCGCCGAGCTTCTTCGCGTCGAACACGCTGCCCGATCCGAAGTCCGGAATCGCAGGATTCGCGAGCGGCCGCCCGGTGCCGCGAGCGGACGGGTCGGGCGTGCGCTCCGGAATCGAGTAGTCGGAATTCGGGAAGGAGTCGATCCGTCGCAGAGCCGCATCGCCCGCGCGACGCATCGTCGAGTCGGCGTTCGTGCGCAGCATGCGGATCGAGTCGTCGATTCCGAGCGCGGCGAGCGCGAAGAGATGCTCGACCACGCCGGTCTCGTAGTCGAGTTCGGCGCCGTCGAGATCGCTTCGCAGGTTGCGGTCGAGCTTCGAGAGCGAGCACGCCATGGCGTGGATCCAGAGCGCGATCGTGGAGAGTCGCTCGTGGATGCACTCCTCGGTGACGAGCTTCTCCCGATGCTCCTTGAACATGAGCTTCACCTGGTGGCTGAACTCGCGGATGCGCATCATGAGCTCGTGGCCGAAGCGCGACAGCCGCGGATCGATCCGCGAGAAGGAGGGCAGCCCGCGCCGCACGCCCAGGTAGAGCTCGGAGCCGATGCGCAGCGCCGCGCCGAGCGACTTCATCGGGTTGTCCTTCACGCCGAGCATCCATTCGCCGAGCTGCTTCGAGCCGTACGCGAAGATGAACGAGTGCATCACCTCGTTCGCGCCCTCCACGATGATGTTGATGCGCGAATCGCGCCAGATGCGCTCGATGTGATTCTCGGTGACGTAGCTCTCCCCGCCCATGATCTGGAGCGCGTCGTCCACGACTCGGAAGCCGTACTCCGAGCAGAAGATCTTGCACATGGCGGTCTCGAGCATGATGTCGGTGTCGCCTCGGTCGAGGAATCCCGTCGTCATGTAGAGCATGGCGTCCATGGCGTAGGTGTACGCGGCCATGCGAGCGAGCTTCTCCTTGATGAGGTCGAACTCGCCGATCGCACGATCGAACTGGTGCCGGTAGCGCGCCCACTTGCACGCCTGCTCGTACGCGTAGCCGGCGCCGCCGAGCATTCCCGCCGAGAGCGTGCAGCGCCCGTAGTTGAGGCAGCTCATGGCGATCTTGAAGCCCTGACCTTCCTTCGCCAGCAGGTTCGCCTTCGGCACCTTGACGTTCGTGAGCCGGATGCGGGCCTGCCAGGTTCCCCGGATGCCGCACTTGCTTCGATTGCGGCTGAAGATCTCCACTCCGGGCATGTCCGGAGTGCAGATGAGCGCGGTGACGACTTCCTTCTCCTTGCCGCTCGAGTCCTTCACCTTCTGCTTGGCCATGACGGTGAAGAGTCCCGAGAGCGCGCCCGAGGTGGCCCACTTCTTCTCGCCGTTCACGACGTAGTGCGAGCCGTCGGGCGTGAGCTCGCAGCGCGTCTCCTGGTTGCCGGCGTCGCAGCCGACGTTCGGCTCGCTGAGGCAGAACGCGCTGAGCGTGTCCTTGGCCATGCGCGGCAGGAAGCGGCGGCGCTGCTCCTCGCTGCCGAAGAGCATGATCGCCTTGCATCCGATCGACTGATGCGCCGAGACGAGCACCGCGGTCGATCCGCAGAAGCGGCCGATGCGCTCGAGCACGCGGTTGTAGCTCGTGATGCCGAAGCCGCCGCCGCCGTGCTCGCGCGGGATGGTCATGCCGAGCACGCCGAGCGAGAAGAGCTTCTCGATGACGCTGCGCGGAATCTCCTGCTTCTGATCGATGTCGATCGCGGGATGATCGTTCCTCAGGTATTCGTCGAGGCGTGCGAGCAACTGATCGCAGCGCGCCGATTCGTCGGGCGAAGTCGTCGGATACGGGAAGACGAGCTCCTCGCGGAAGTTGCCCCAGAACGCGTTCTTCAGGAAGCCCATCGAGCTCGGGTCGGGGCCGAGCATCTCCTGGGCCTTCTCGATCTGGCGGCGATCCTGCTCGGAGATGTTCTTGAGGTTCTTGGCGAGGTCGGTGGTGGTCATGGCGGTCGTCCGCGGTGGTTCGAAGGGGGTCGGAGCGGCAAGCGTAGCGGGCCGCCCCATGGCGGAGGAAGCCACGACTTCGAATCCTCGGGCGGCGTCGTCGGGGTTCTCTTCAGCGCTTGAGGAAGGCCGCGAGCTTCTCGCGCGCCGCCGGCGTATGGCGCAATCGCACGAGATTGGCGCGCTCGCGCTCGAGCGCCGCGTCCCAGCCGCTCCGCACGCCCGCGTCCACGCACTCGGCGACGGCGGCCGCCGACTCCGTGGCCGGAAGCGACGAGCGGACCGCCGCCAGCGCCGCGCCCACGAGCGCCGCGTTCGAACGATCGATCACGGGCATCGTTCGGCGCGGACGCGTTCGCTGCGCCGCGATCCACTCGAGCACGGTCGTTCGCGCGGCGTCGCGCGACGGCGCCGTCGACTCGAAGAGCCCGCGCGGCGCATTCGGCGCCTCCCAGGTCTCGCCGCTCGCGGTGGCGCGGATCGCGATCGCCGGATCGATGCGAGCCGGCAGCATCTGCGTGCCGCCCCAGCCCGGGCAGAGACCGACCCCCGCCTCGACGAGGCCGAGGCGCCACGGCTTCTCGCCCGCGGCGGGCATCACGCCCACGATCGCGTCGCAGTGCATCGCCACTTCGAGTCCGCCGCCGAGCGCGGCCTTGTGCACGATCGCTGCGCTCGGGCAGGGGAGCGAGCGGATGAGCGCGAAGGCGCGCGAGCCGGCGCGGAGGTACTCGTGCAGTTGGCGATCGTCGAGTGCGTCGATCTCGGCGAGATCCGCGCCGGCGACGAAGACGCGATCGCTCGCCGACTCGAGGATGAATCCCGACGGCGGCTCCGCGGCCAGGATCGCCTCGAGCGAACGCCGCAGCTGCTCGATGAGCCACGAGTCGAGCACGACCACGCCGCCGCGCGGCTTCTCCGGATTCGAGTCCAGGCGCAGCGTGACGACGCCGTCCGCGTCCCGATCGATTCGAAGCGTGTTCATGGCTCGCAGTCTCGGGTCAACTCAGCGTGCTGAAGAACCGCCGGAGCCTCTCCTGCGCTTCCGGTCCCGCGATGATCGCGGCGGAGATGGATGCGGCTCGCTCCGCGATCTCGTCGTCGTTCGAACCGTCGAGCTCGTTGAGCCAGCGCTTCGTCGCCGCGAGCGAGCGGGGGCCGCCCTTCGCGAGTCGATCGGCCCATTCGTCTCCGGCTCGTTCGAGCTCCGCCTGCGGGGCGAGGTGCGTGACGAGCCCGGCGCGATGCGCCTCGGCGCCGGTGAGCACGCCGCCGGCGAGCAGCAGCGCGCGAGCGGGACCCGCGCCGATCCGCTGCACGAGCCATGGCGCGACCACGGCGGGGCAGATTCCGAGATCGACCTCCGGATAGCCGAGCTTCGCCTCCGCGTGCGTGAAGCAGAAGTCGCAGACGATCGCCAGCCCGCAGCCGCCGCCGATCGCCGCGCCGTGCGCGAGCGAGATCGTGGGAATCGGCAATCGCCGCAGCGCTCGAAGCGTCCGGGAGAGTTCGCGCAGCATCTCGCCCATCTGCACGGGATCGGCGGCGACCTGCTTGAGATCCATGCCCGCGCAGAAGACCTTGCCGGCGCCGGCGAGCACCGCCACGCGCGGCGAATCGCGCTCCGAGCGCGCGAGCGCATCGACCTCGGCCACGACCTCGCTCAGTCGCCGGATCATGGGCAGCGAGAGCGCGTTCCGCGATTCCGGGCGATCGAGCAGGATCCGCGCCACGCCGCGCTCGCGCGAGAGTTGGACGAGTTCGCTCATGCGGAAGACGCCACGGGGCGAGCAAGTGTAACGGCGTCGACGCGAGTCACCGCGTCGGGCCGCGCAGCGCCGCGATCGCCGCGAGCAGCGCCCGCCGCGAGCGCTCGAGCGAGAGCGACGGCGCGTTCCGCCGACGGTGCGGACGCTGCTCGGGAAGTCGCGGCAGGTGAATGAAGCCCGCGGCGCGGATGTGTCCGCGCCGGGAGATCCGAAGCGCGTGGTACATGATCTCGTTGCAGAGGAACGCGCCCGCGCTGAGCGAGAGTTCGCAGGGAGCGCCGGTCGAACGGATCGCCTCGAGCAGCCGGCGTACCGGAAGCGTGGTCATGAGCGCCGAGGGACCGTTCCGCACGATCGGCCGGTCGCGCACGATCCGTCCGGCGTTGTCGGGAATGCGGTAGTCGCGAAGATTGATCGCCACGCGCTCGATCGAGATCTCGCCGCGCGAGCCCGTCTCGCCGAGGCAGAGCAGGACCGACGGCTCGTGGCGGCGCACCGCGGCGGCGAGCAGCGCCGGCGCCGCGCGGCGGCCCGATCCGCCGACCACCGGCAGCACGGCGGTCCGCAGGTCCACGCCGCGGATCGTCGCGGCGGCGAGCAGCGGCAGCACCTCGCGCGACGGATTGAGATCGCTTCCGCCGAACGGCTCGAATCCCGTCACGAGAATCACCAGGCGTCGCGGCACGAGCGGATCGTCCTCGCCCACGGGCGCGCACGCAAGGCTCGATCGTCGCGGCGAGCGCCCCGTGGAGCACCGCCTTGCTCGCGGACCCGGTTCGCGCCGAGATCGAGATCGCGGCGGCAACCGCCATGCGCCGCATGCGAAGATGTCGACGGCCATGTCGACCGTCCGGCGCCTGATCGTCACTCCGTTCGAGCGCCTGCGCGCCCTGCGTCGCGAGATCGAGTACCACTCGGCTCGCCGCGCGCGAGATCGCTGGTCGCGCCTCTCGGATCTCTGGCTCTTCGCGTCGCTGCCGGTGGCGATCGTGGCGGTCGCGGTGACGGGACTGCTCGTGACGCGACAGGAGTCGCGCACGCTGGCGATCGGCATTCTCGAACAGGACTCGCAGGGTCGCATCGTGGCCGTGCTCGCGACGCCCGGCTCGTCGGTGCCGGGCGCCGGGCGATTCATCGCCGCGATCGAGGTCGCGCAGGATCGCCGCAGCGCGAGCTGGCCGGTGGCGCTGTGGAACGAAGTCGACGAGGCGACGCTGCGCGTGAACGACGGCGCGACGTTCGGCACTCGCACGATCCCGATCCGATCGAGCTCGATCGAAGCGGACGCCGTTCGGCGCGCATTGGCGCGCCGGGATCCCGAGCTGCTTGCCGCCGCCGGCGCCGACGCGGGGCGGAGCATCAACGCGCTGAGCTGCGTCGCCGCCGTGGCGGTGGCGTGGGTGGTGCTGCTTCCGCTCGGATTCCTGCTCATCCAGGGATTGCGCGCCCGGGGCGCGATCGTTCTGCGACGGCGCGAGCGGCGTCGCGTTCAACACCAGCGTTCGCTCCGCTGCCCCGGCTGCGGCTACGACCTGCGCGGCTCCGTGTTCGGCGAGCGCTGCCCCGAGTGCGGCACGATGCTCACGTGAGCCGATCGCCGCGCCGCGCCTCGCGGAGCTCGCGGAGCATGCGTTCGCTCTCCTCGCCGCCGCAGAGCTCGAGGCTCGCGTCGCGCGAGCGATCGAATCGGTCGGCGCGATCGCTGCCGTCGAGTTCGTTCAGCCACTCGCGCGTGGCCCGCAGCGCCCGCGGACCCTTGCGGATCAGTCGTCCGACGAGGTCGTCCACCGTCGACTCGAGCGACGCGCCCGGAACGCTGCGCCAGGCAAGTCCGCGACGTTGCGCTTCGCGGCCGTCGATGAGTTCGCCCGAGAGCAGCAGCGCCCGCGCGTCGCCGAAACCCATGAGCGACTGGAGGATCGGCGCGTTGACGGCGGGCGAGACGCCGATTCGATGCACCGGGTAGCCGAAGATCGCGTCGTCGGCGCAGACGATGAAGTCGCACGCAGCCGCGAGGGCGTTGCCGCCGGCGAGCGCCGCGCCGTGCACCTCGGCCACCGCGACCCACGGGCCGTTGCGGATGCGCCTCAGCAGCGCCGAGAGCCGCACGATGAACTCCGCGAGCACGCTCTGGCCGTCGTCGCCCCCGCATGCGTCGAGGTCGAAGCCGGCGCAGAACGCCGGGCCGGCGCCGCGCAGCCGGACGATCGGAATCGACTCCTCCTTCGACGACTCGATGCCCGCGAGCGCCGACTCGAGCGAACCGAACATGCGCCGACCGAGCGCGTTGCGCCGATCGGGATCGTCGAGCGTGATCGTCACGCGACGACCTTCGCTCGAGACTCGCACGAGCGGGAGGCGTCGATCGGGGCCGCGCGATGGTCGTGGTGCGGAATCCATGGCGGAGCGCCGTTCAGTGACCCGCGGCGGTGAGGTGCTCGGTCCAGTCCCAGCTCCACACGACCCGATCGCCGTGCTCGAAACCCAGGATGGAGACGCTGTCGGCGTGCAGGCCGAAGCTCCGCGCGCGGCTCGGCGGAAGCTCGAGCCACGCCGCCACGAGCGTGCGCAGGAAATGGCCGTGCGAGACGATCGCCAGGCTCACGCCGTCGGCGCTCGCGTCGTGCGCGTGCGTCGCCGCGTCGAACTCGCGGAGGACGCGGGCGACCACGCGCTGCGCGCGATCGTTCACCTGCGCGAGCGTCTCGCCGCCGGGACAGCCGTGTCGCCAGAGATTCCAGCCCGGGCGCCGGCGCTCGATCTCGGCGCTCGTGAGGCCCTCGTACTCGCCGTAGTTCCACTCGAGCAGGTCCTCGTCGATCGCGGGTTCGCCGAGTCCGACGAGTTCGCACGTGCGCCTGGCGCGGAGAAGGGGACTCGACCAGACCGCCGCGAATCGGCGCCCCTCGAGCAGCGTGGCGATGTCGCGAGCCATGCGCTCGCCGTCGGCGGTGAGCGGGAGATCCGTGCGGCCCGTGTGCCTGCCCGCGCGGCTCCACTCGGTCTCGGCGTGTCGAACGAGCCAGAGCTGGCGGGCGGGCGCTGCGACGGAACGCGCGGTGCGTGCTTCGGATCGATCGTCCTTCGTCATGGCGTTCACTGCGCCGCCACGGGAAGCGCCGGCGGCATCGGCGCGCCGAGCGACGCGATGGCCGCGCGAAGCACTTCGGACTCGGTGACGGTGACCACCTCGTCGGAGGTGACGCACTCGACCGCCGCCGCGATCACGCGATCACGATCCTGCGGCCGCAGGCGCGAGAGCATCTTCACGGCGCCGTCGAGCGCCTCGAGCGTGCAGTCCTTGCGGGCGGGCAGCCGCGGCGCGGGAATTCCCGACGCGATGTAGCCCGACATGAACGCGGCCGCGGCCTGCGCCTCGTCGCGGGCGCCGCTCCAGGCGAGCGTGCCCAGGAGCTGCGCCAGGGAGGGGAGCGCAAGCGAGATGCGCATCGTCCCCCGCTGCTCGGCGCCGCCGGAGTCGAAGGCGCGTCGAAGAATCGTTCGCAGCGACCACTCGAAGAGGTCGAGCTGCCGATCGGCGGCGATCAGCGCCCGCACCGCGTCGAGCATCGGCGCCATCTGCGACGGCGAGAGTCGTCGCAGCGCCGGCACGCAGAGGTCGACGAGCGGGATCCGAAGATCCCGCGGAAGCGAGCGCACCGGCTGGAGCAGCCGAGTGGCGAGCTCCGCCACTTCGCCGAGGCCGTGGCGGCGCACGGCGTCGATCTGGGCCGCCGCAACCGAGTCGTCGTCGGAGAGCAGCAACGCCACGATCACGGCCCGCGCGTCGTAGGGCTCGTGCGCGGCGGCGAGCACGCCGGTGGGCAGTCGCGCCCGCACCGAACGGGCGAAGTCGATCGACTTCGGCTCGATCTCGCCCATCGACTTCGCGGCGTGGCGAATGCCCGCTCGCTCACGCGTGGGCGCGGCGAACGCGCCGACGAGCGGCGACGACATCGGGACGGTCGCGGCGCGCCGCGCGGCGCCGCGAGCGTCCGCATCGTCGCCTTCGCCGGCCGATCGCGAGAGGGCGTCGCCGTCGGGGGAACCTGCGTCCACGCCCGGCGCCAGCGGCGACATCGCGAATCTCCCCGGAACGAGCTCCGCCGCCACCTGGTCGGCCGTGCGCCGCTCGATCCGCGCGATGCGCTCGGGCAGCGGCGGGTGCGTGGCGAAGAACGCCTGCACCGCGCTCGAGAAGAACATGTGGCTGAACTCGGAGGCGCCTTCTCGCTCCATGCGGTTCGGACCCATCGCCGCGATGCGCCGCAGCGCGTTCGAAATGCCGCCGGGATTCCTCGTGAACTGGACGGCGCTCGCGTCCGCCAGGAATTCGCGCTGCCGACTCACCGCCGCCTGCATCAGCCGCCCGAAGAGCTGCCCGATCCAGCCGATGATGATGAGCCCCACGCCCGCAAGCATCAGGGCGACGATCACGCCGCCGCCGCCGCCCTTGCCGCGCGAACCGCTC
>VGXK01000016.1 GCA_016873355.1 Phycisphaerae bacterium
CGGCGGACCCCGCGCCGCCCGCGCCGTGCGCTCCCGCGGGCGCCGCGTCTCCGGCGCCCGCGCGGGCGCCGCCACCGGCGCGGGCTCGTCCCCGCGCCACCGCCTCGTCGAAGAGCGCAAGTCCCCGCTCGAGCGTGCGGCCGAACGCCGCCTCCTCCTCGCGGATGATCTCCTGCACGCGCGGCAGCTTCGCGCGCATCTCGGGGAAGACCTCGCCGAGCGTCTGCGCCACGGCCGGCACGATGCGCCAGAGGAAGGGTTCGCGCACGCCGAGATTCTGGTGCCCCATGCGCACGGCGCGGCGGAGAATGCGGCGCAGCACGTAGTTGCGGCCTTCGTTTCCCGGCTGCGCGCCGTCGGCGATCGCGGCGGTGAGGCAGCGCGCGTGGTCGGCGATCACGCGGTACGCGACGTCGATCGGGTCGTCGAGCCTGCCGCGGTACTCGCGCGCGCCGGTCGTGTCGTGCGTGAGCGAGAAGATCGGCGCCCAGAGATCCGTGTCGTAGTTCGAGCGCCGCTCCTGGAGCACGCTCACGAGGCGCTCGAAGCCCATGCCCGTGTCGACATGCTTCGCCGGCAGCGGCCTGAGCGAGCGATCCTGCTCGCGATTGAACTGGATGAAGACGAGGTTCCAGATCTCGAGCACATCGGGATCTCCCTTGTTCACGAGATCGGACGCGTCGCGCCCGCCGATGCGATCGAAGTGGATCTCGCTGCACGGCCCGCAGGGACCCGTCTCACCCATCTCCCAGAAGTTGTCCTTCATGAGCCCGGGCAGCACGCGCGAGGCGGGCAGATGCTTCTTCCAGAGTTCCCGCGCCTCGGTGTCGGGCTCGAGCCCGTTCCTCGCGTCGCCGGCGAAATAGGTCGCGTAGAGGCGGTCCTCCGGAACGTGGAAGACGCCGGTGAGCAGCTCCCACGCCCACTCGATCGCTTCGCGCTTGAAATAGTCGCCGAAGCTCCAGTTGCCCAGCATCTCGAAGAAGGTGTGGTGATAGGTATCGCGGCCGACGTCTTCGAGATCGTTGTGCTTGCCGCCGGCGCGAATGCACTTCTGCGTGTCCACGGCGCGGCGGTACGGGCGCGAGCCGCGACCGAGGAAGACATCCTTGAACTGATTCATGCCCGCGTTCGTGAAAAGAAGCGTCGGGTCGTCGAGCGGCACCACCGGGCTCGACGGCACGAGCGCGTGGCCGGCCTTCGTGACGAAGAAGTCGAGGAAGTCCCGGCGGATCTCCGCGGCGGAGCGCATGGACCGCGGATGGTACGACCTGCCGACCGGCGACGGCTAGAGCGGTGACGACTCAGGCGTAGCGAGCTGGCGTCGGCGAGACGAGTGTGGCAAGGAGGGCGAAGCAGGCGGATCTTGAGGATCCGCCGATGGAGCCCGACGATGCCACACGAAGTTGCAGCCCGCCAGATCGCTACGAATGAGGAGGAACCGCTCTATTCTGCGGCCATGCACCCGGCCCGACGCCCGTTCGTGGGCGGCAACTGGAAGATGAACACCTCGCGTCAAGGGGCGATCGATCTCGCTCGCGCGGTCGCGACCGGCATCGAATCGTCCCGCTGCGAAGTGGTGATCTTTCCACCGTTCCCGTGGCTGCTGCCGGTCGCGGACGCGGTGAATCGAAGCCGCGCCGCCTTCGGGGCCCAGGATCTCTCCGTCGAAGCACAGGGCGCATTCACCGGCCAGGTGAGCGCCGAGATGATCGTCGACTGCGGCGCAACATGGGCCATTATTGGCCATTCCGAACGCCGGCACGGGCTCGCCGAGTCGCCTGAACTCTGTGGCGCCAAGCTTCGACGGGCACTCGACGCGAAACTCAGCGCCGTGCTGTGCGTGGGCGAGACCTGGGAGGAGCGAAGCGCCGGACGCACGGACGAGATCAACCGCATGCAGCTCGACGCGGCGCTTGCGGGAGTTCCCGCGGAAGCGCTGGCACGGATCGTGGTGGCGTACGAGCCGGTCTGGGCGATCGGGACGGGCAGGACGGCGACCGTCGACGACGCCGACGCGGCCCATCGCGCGATCCGGCGATTCCTGGGAAATCGGTATGCTCCGGCGGCCGTCGAAGGCGTCCGGATCATCTACGGCGGGTCGGTCAACGCTGGGAACGCACGCTCGCTCTTCTCGGCGCCGGAGATCGATGGCGGACTGATCGGCGGCGCATCGCTCAAGGCCGCCGAATTCCTCTCGATCGTCGCCGCCACCGAGTTGGCGACCGCTTCGACCCGCTCCTGATCCGCGACCGCAACCGGACGACCGCGCACGCACCGACGCGGGCCAGCCCCGCGACCTGACCCGAGCCTCCCATGCCCATCCTCTTCACGCTTCTCACGCTGCTCATGATCGTCTCGGCGGCGGCGCTCGTCACCGTCATCCTCGTCCAGCGACCGCAGGGAGGTGGGCTTGCCCAGGCCTTCGGCGGCGCGGGTGGCGGCGGAACCGATTCGGCGTTCGGCGGACGCACCGGCGACGCCCTGACGGTGGCGACCTGGATCGCCGCCGGGTTCTTCGTGGTGGTGGCGATCCTGATCAACGTCATGCGCTTCGGTCCTGCGGTGCCGCCGGCCACTCCGGCCGTTGGCGGAACGCAGGCTCCCGGGACCGCGCCGGAGACGGTGCCGCAGCCGGCGCCGAACGGAGCCGAGTCGCCGCGCGTCACGATCACGCCGGTGCAGCCGCCCGCGGGCGCTGCCCCTCCGGCGAGTTCGGCAGGTGCTCCTGCGGCGGGGCCTGCCTCGACGCCTCCGGCAGCACCTCCCGCGACGCCCCCCGCGGCGAATCCGACGGGAGCCCCGGCGAGCGAGCCGGCACCGCCGCCGGCGAACGAGCCCGCGAACGAGCCGTCGAACGAACCGGCGAAGGAACCCGCCGCACCTCCGGCCCCCTGAGCGCGCATGATCCGCTCGATGACGGGGTTCGGCGCGGCGAGCAGCGACGACGACGGCGCTCGCTGCTCGGTCGAGCTTCGCTCCGTCAACAGCCGCTTCTTCAAGGCGATCCTCCGTCTTCCGGATTCGCTGCTCTCGCTCGAAGGCGAGATCGAGTCGCAGGTGGGGCGACGCCTGCTTCGCGGAAGCGTGGCCGTCTCCGTCCGCTTCGTCGACGCGAGCGAGCGGGCGGCCGGGCGCATCAACGTGGAGGTGCTGCGCTCCTACCTGAAGCAGTTCGAGGCGCTCGCGGCCGGCGCGGCGCCGCCGTCGCCCGCGGCGCTGCTCTCCCTTCCGGGCGCCGTGATCGACGACGCGTCGGAGCGCCTCGCGGCGCGGGCGCGCCCGATCGTGGCGAAGCTGATCGACCAGGCCTGCGAGGGCGTGCTCGAGATGCGCCGACGCGAGGGCGAGAGCCTGCGACGCACGCTCGAACAGCTCGCCGCCGACATCTCGCGCGGCGTGGCGTCGATCCGCCAGCGCGCCCCGGAAGTCAGCGAGCTCTATCGCGCGAGGCTCGTCGCGCGCATGAAGTCGATGCTCGAGGAGGTCGGCGGCGCGGTGCGCGACGAGGACGTCATCCGCGAGGTCGCCGCGTACGCCGAACGCACCGACGTGGCGGAGGAAGTGGCGCGCCTCGAAGGGCATCTCGAGCAACTGCGGTCGCTGCTCGATCCGGCGAACCCGGAGCCGGTCGGGCGCACGCTCGACTTCCTGGCGCAGGAGATGCTGCGCGAAGCGAACACGGTGGCGAGCAAGTCCGCCGACGTCGAGATCAGCCGGCGCATCGTGGAAGTGAAGAGCGCCATCGATCGGATCAAGGAACAGTCGCAGAATGCCGAGTAGCCGGGTCCGCCAGCGCTTCGCGCCCGACGAGGCGATGGCCGTGCTCCGGCGGATGCGCATCGGCGAGATCGAGCATGTCGTGGAGTTCCCGCGCGGCTCGAGCCGGAGCCCGAAGATCCTGGTGACGGCGCGTTCCGGCCGATGGCTCGTGAAGCGCCGCGCGCCGGCGAATTCCCAGCCCGAGCGCGTGCGCTTCTGCCAGAACTTCCAGAGGCTGCTCGATCGCGCGTCGGTGCCGGTGACGCCGCCGCGTGAATTCGACGATGGTGCGACGGCGCTTCGGCACGACGGCCACGTGTACGAGTACTTCGACTTCGTCGAGGGCGGCCGCTACCGGCGCACGCCGGAGCACGCGCGAGCGGGCGGCGAAGCCATCGGACGGCTGCTCCGCGCCGCGTCGCGGCTGCGGCCGCAGGGGGACGCCGTGCACGGGACCTTCCACGCCTCCGGCATCATGCTCGGCGCCGCGGCGCTTGCGCCCGAATCGATCCTCCGCGCGGAGCCGGAGGCGGATCGGGTCGAGATCGAGCGCGAAGGGGCCGCGGTCCGGCGCCTCTATCGGGACGCCGCGCAGCGGGCGATGACGAGCGGCTTCGCGGCGTCGTTCGTGCAGCCGATCCACGGCGACTACCACCCCGGCAACCTGCTCTTCGACGGCCCGCGCGTGGCGGCGGTCGTCGATTTCGACGCGGCGCGCATCGAGCCGAGGGCCGCGGAAGTGGCGAATGCGCTGCTCCAGTTCGCGTCGCAGCGGGTGGCCGGCGCGGAAGTTTCCACATGGCCCCACGGCCTCGACCCGACGCTCGTTGCGGGCTTTCTCTCGGGCCTCGCCGAGTCGGGACTTCGCCTGGAAACGAAGGAGCGAAGCGCCATCCCCTGGCTTATGATCGAGGCGTGCATCGCCGAAGGAATCGTGCCGATCGCCCAGACCGGAGCGTTCGCGGATCTTCGCGGATCGGAGATGCTGGGCTACATCCTGCGCCGCGCCGAATGGCTTCGCAGCGCCTCCGATCGGCTGCTCGAGGCGCTCTGTGCCTGACGATCATGCTGGCGGCGTGGGCGCTGCCTGCGGGCGCCGACGCTCGCTCGGCCACGCGCGTCGATGAACTCGAGGTGCTCGTGGCAAAGCTCGGCTCGCCGCACTGGCGCGAGCGCGAACAGGCCTCGGAAGCGATCCTGGCGATCGGGGACGACTCGACGGACGAGCGCATCAAGGCGCGACTCTCGCGCCAGGATCTCTCGACGGAGCAGCGTCATCGGCTCGTCGACGCGCTCTGCCGGCGGATCGTGGAACGGCCGCGCGGCGCGATCGGCATCACGATGGACACGTTCCGGCGCGATGGCCGCGGCGTGCACGTGAGGGACCTCGTGCGCGGCATGCCCGCCGCGGACGTGCTCCGCGTGGGAGACCTCATCGAGTCGATCAACGACGAACCGATCCGCGACAGCGAGGATCTCGCGGGGATCGTGCAGGAGCTGCGGCCCGGCACCGCGATCCGGCTTCGCGTGCAGCGGCCGGTGAAGGACGGCAACGGCCGGACGCGCCGCAACGACGCGGGGGAGACGATCGCCGAGCCGGTCGAGCTCACGATCACGCTCGGTTCGATGGATCAGCTCGAGCAGCGCGAGCGCCAGGGCGGAAACGGAGTTCGCGTGCAGCGGTTCGTGCTCCAGGACCGCGAGCGCGAGGCGGAGTTCCTCCGCGGCCGATTCGGCGCGCCGGGGTCGGTCGTGCCGGTCGAGGGCCTGGCGCAGACGCCGTCGTACAGCACGTTCGCCGGGCTGCTCGATCACATCGAGTCGGAGCTTTCGCTCGTGGAGAAGCGGCCGATGATCACGGTGGCGGATCTCGAGGCCGTGCTTCGAGGACTCGAGACCGCGCGAGGTCGACTCGGCGATCCGAGCGTCACCGAGCGGGACCGCGAGCGGCTCGTGCTGTCGATGCGTCGAGTCTCCGAACTGCTGCAGCGCTCGGTCGAAGCGAGACCGTAGAGCGGTTCCTCCTCATTCGCAGCGATCTGGCGGGCTGCGACTTCGTGTGGCATCGTCGGGCTCCATCGGCGGATCCTCAAGATCCGCCTGCTTCGCCCTCCTTGCCACACTCGTCTCGCCAGCGCCAGCTCGCCACGCCTGAGTCGTCACCGCTCTAGGGGCGCGACCGCGGCTTCGCACGGCACCGTCGACCGCTATACTCGCGACCCCAATGCGGGTGTAACTCAGTGGTAGAGTGCCACCTTGCCAAGGTGGATGTCGAGGGTTCAAGTCCCTTCACCCGCTTCGATCGGCACGGAGCGAGCCTCAGCGGCTCGCTCCGTGCCTCACTCATAGAGCGGTTCCTCCTCATTCGCAGCGATCTGGCGGGCTGCGACTTCGTGTGGCATCGTCGGGCTCCATCGGCGGATCCTCAAGATCCGCCTGCTTCGCCCTCCTTGCCACACTCGTCTCGCCAACGCCAGCTCGCTACGCCTGAGGCGTCACCGCTCTAGCGTCTGCGCGTGACGGCTCCGGTCGAACGCCGACGCCCCACTGACTCCGTGCCGTCACGCGTGCGA
Source organism: Phycisphaerae bacterium (assembly GCA_016873355.1). Lineage (GTDB taxonomy): Bacteria > Planctomycetota > Phycisphaerae > Phycisphaerales > SM1A02 > VGXK01. Next base: position 6,336 of record VGXK01000016.1, read on the forward strand.
CTGCGGGCGACGGGCCCCGGCACCCCGACCTCGGCGACCTCGACGCTGCGGAGCCGATCGGCGAGGCGGCCGAGCAGCGGCACGGCGGACGGCGCGGCACTGCGCCGTTCCCGCACGATCGCGAGCGCGGCGAGACCGAGCGCGGCGCCGCCGAGCGCGTCGAGCACGTGGTGGCGATGCGTCAGCACGGTCGACGCGATCACGAGCACGATCCACGCCACGAACGCCGCTCGCCACCAGCCGTTCAGGCGCCGGCCGATGTGCACGCCGGCGAGCATCGCCAGCGCCACGTGAAGCGACGGGAAGAGGTTGTGCGGCGGGTCGATCGCGTCGACCAGGTCGAGCGCATAGAGCACCCAGTGGCTTGCGTGCCGCTTCGGGAAGTCGAGCTCGAGCGGCATCAGCAGGAAGAAGAACGCCGCCACGAGCATGGAGAGGGCGACGCGGCGGCAGTAGAGGCGCCGGTCGGCGTCGTCGCGGCAGAGAAGCGGCGTGACCAGGAAGAGCACGCCGAGCGAGAGATACGGCACGAGCATCCATGGCAGGTACGGAATGCTGCGCTCCCACGGAAGGCCGATGCATGAGAACTCGCCGCGCGAGGTGACGAACCAGTTCGTCCCCCCGTAGACGACGAGAAAGAGCAGCATGAGCAGCGCGGAGGCTCGGATCCCGGGCAGATGCGGCGCGAGAAACGACGACGCGGCGTCGACGGAACGCCGGGCCTTCACTTCGCCGTTCGAACTCATCGAAGCGTCGGTGTACCCGCTCGGGCCTCGGATTGCACGGCCGTCGCCGCAAGCCGCGAACCGCACCACCGGAACGACCGGTTCGCCGACTCGCGCCGGCGCACCCACGAACGCGTCGTGGCGCGGGACCGCTCCCGCGCCACGACGTCACCGATGATCACACGAAGTCCGGGCAGGGTCCCCACACACCCAGCAGACTGCCGAGATCGTCTCCGTCCACGACGCCATCCTCGTTCAGATCGGCCTGGCAGCCCGGGCACGGACCCCATTCGCCGAGCAGCGTTCCAAGATCGTTGCCGTCGACCTGATCGTCGTTGTTGAAGTCGGCCAGGCATGCCCATGGCTCCGGATCGCCGCACTTTCCGATGGCCGACTGCACGATCGCCAGATCGGCGAAGCTCACGACGCCGTCCCGATTCACATCGCTTGACGGCACCATCGGTGCGAATTCGCCGCCCTGGCCCATCGTGGACATCACGTAGTTGGCGTCGTTCATGTCGACGCAATTGTTGCCGTCGGCGTCGCCGTTCTGCTGAATCGACTCCGGCACGAATGTGCCTCCGTCCATGTAGGGCGCGACGACCGTCGTGGCGAGATTCGTCGGCCCCTTCGACCACGCCGCGATGGTCTTCGTTCCCTCGAGGTCGAAGCCGTCGAGAATGACATCGCCGTACTCGTTGATCGGCTGAGTCGCGTGCAGCAGCGCGTGCGAGCGTGGGCTGTCCGCGTCGCGCGCGATCACCTCGACCACGCCGGTCTGCGGCCCCCACGAGTTCAGCATCAGGTCGAGCTTGACCCGCATGTGCGGGCCGGCAGCGGCGCCGACGAAGTGGCTCATCGGATGGAATCGCCCCACCTGTCCCCACAGGTACTTGTCCTGCTCCACCGGCGTCGGAAGTCCCGTGAGGATCGCCATTCCGGAGGTGTTCATTCCCTCGGCGATCGACGCGAGATACTCCCGCACCGTCTGGTAGCGCAACGAGCCCGTGGCGCCCGCCATCGCACTGCCCATCGAATTCGCGCGATTGGCGAAGTCGAAGTACGGAGTCGGATCGACGGGCAGTCCGGTGCCAAGGCCGGCCGCCATCTGCCCGAGATCGTTCTTCATTGCCTGAATGTTGATCACCAGGTTGTCCCAGATCGGCAACGGATTGGTGGACTGAAGGTGGAGCGCCACGATCTCGATCGGAATCATCGCCTGGCGCGCCTCGTTGTATCGAGGAGCCATCGCCATGGCGATGTTCGGGAAGCCGATGATCGGTGGAAGCAACGGATTGGTGGTCGGGATCGTGAGCGCCGCGTTGATGTCGAAGAAGCACGACGAGACATCCGCGGAACCATTCGACGAGGCGCCCTGGTCGTCCGAATCCCAGATCTCGAGCTGCCTCTGCACCGTCTCAGGATGCTGCGCCGCGAAGAGCGGTTTCTGGGGAGGAGGACCGCCCGGCGGTTGCTGCGGCTCCCACGGAGGCGGCGGAATCGTGGTGATCTGAAGGAACCAGACCGGTCCCTCGGTGTTCTTGAAGAAGAGCCTCCATCCGCGAATCACGAAGCAGTTGCCGAGTCCGGGGCCGATCAACTCGAAGAAGCGCGAGAATCGATCGGGAAACCGGCAGAAGAGCCAGCGATCGAAGCAGCAGAGCTGATTCGTATCGAAGCAGCACCAGCGCTGCCAGCACTGCCCCGGGGGCTTCGCCCACGGTCCGTACACGGGAATGCCGATGTAGGCGATCTGCCGCTTGATGGCGATCCACGGCTTCGTCGGCGGGATGAGCGGTCCGCCGCCGAGCGGCACCGCGCGGACGGTGATGAAGCCCGCGCCGATGTTGCCGATGTTCGCGCCGTTGATGTCGGTCCAGAAGCCGCCGGCGAAGCCGAGCGGTCCGAAGAGCGTGTTCACCAGGAAGATCACGCGCCCGCCCGGCGGAACGCACGCGGCGTTCCAGTCGATGATGACCGTGTTCGTCAACTGGCCGTTCGAGGGCACGACGGGATTCGGGCAACCCGGCGCCATCACGAATCCCGGAGGAACGAAGAGGATCCCTCCGCTTCCCGTGAAGGTGATGTGGAGGTCGGCGGCCGCCTGACCGGTCGTGTTCGTCACTTCGACGACGAACCAGTTGCCCGGGCCGAGCTGCTGCTCCATCGGGATGTCCCCGCCGCCGAACGCCGTCTCGCGTTGATCGCGATCCTCGTCGAGGCCGGTCGCGAGATGCGCCCGATCGAATCCGATCGGCTCCGAAAGGACCGCCTCGGCGGCGGGCTTCGAGTGCGTCGCGTCCTGCGGCGGCGCGACTTGAGCGCGGGCCGAGAAGGTCGCAAGTACCATGGCTGCCGCGGATGCGACGACCACCGAGTTCCACCGAACACGGCCTTGGCTTGAACTTATCATGATTCCACCTCCACGATCCGCGTCGCTGTCGCACGACGCGCGACGCCGGATCTGCACCGAAGCTACCGAGGTCGCCGGAATGCGTCCATCCCGCAGGCCGGGGATTCGCCATCTCGCCGACGCGCCCACGCTCGGCTCATTCGTTCCAAATGGAACGAAGTGCCGCTGAGAGCACGCCATGGGCGACTTGCTGCGGTCTTCGCTGCGGATCACGTGGGTGCGGAACGGCGCGTACCTGGGGCGCCTGGTGGATGATCTCGGCGAGGCCGTCGCAAGGTGGATCGCGCAGCCGGCGAGCGCGTGCGCAATGAATCATCCCGCGTGGATCGTCTGCCACCTGAGGCTCTATCGACGCGTGATTCTCGATCTGCTGCGCGGCGCCGCGTTCGACGATCCGCTCGACGCGCCCTTCGGCCGCGGCTCGAAGGTGTCGATGGAGCCCGCCGCACATCCTGCGCCGCGCGAAATGCGCGAGACGATCGAGCGCCTCGGCGCGGACGTGCTCGCCGCGCTCGACGCGGCCCCGACCGCGCGATTCGAGGCGCCGAATCCGCTTCCGCGCTGGCGCGAACTGCATCCGCGCGTGGGCGAGCAGCTCGTCACGCTCATGGTGAAGCACGAGTCGTTCCATCTCGGCCAGCTTTCGGCGTGGCGTCGCGCCATGGGGTTGCCGAGCGTGGCGATGTAGGCGCGGCGCTCTCGAGCGTGGCTCGGAACTCGAGGCCCCGCGCTCGCCTCGAGTCGGCGAGGCTCGCTCAGCGTCGCGGCTTCGACATCGCGCGCCGCACTCCCATGATGTTCATGCCCATCCAGAGATCGCCGATGAAGACCTCGCGGGACTCGGGCGGCACGCCGGCGGCGTTCGCCTTCGCGTGCAGCCACGGGCGATAGCGCGAGAGCACCGCGTCGTCGTCGTCCGACTCGGCGAGCTCGCGCCGAAGCCAGGCGTCCTCCTCCTCCAAGCGCGTCCGCATGTCGCGCAGATGCGACTCCGGATCGTCGACCGCACCGCCGTGCGTGAGCACGAGTCGACTCGCGCCGACCTCGCGAATGCGCCCGATCGACTGGCGCCACGCGTCGAGGTCGTACTCGGGCGGCGGCGTGGGAATGCCGATGAAACGGCTGCCGGGAACGAAGGTCGCCGCCGCGTCGCCGGTGAAGAGCAGCGACTCGGAGCCCTCGCGCCGCACGCACCAGGCGTGATGGTGCCGCGCATGGCCCGGCGTCTCGATCGCCTGGAACCGCAGCTCCCCCACGATCACGCCTTCGCCGTTCGACACCGCGTGCACGCGCTCGTGCGGAATCGGAATCGGATCGCCGTACCAGCGCTCGTACGACTCGCCGTGCACCCGACGCGAGCTCGCGATGAGCTTCGACGGATCGACGAGATGCGGAGCGCCGAACGGGTGCACGTGCACGGTCGCGCCGAGCGCCGCGATCGCGCCGGCCGCGCCCGCATGGTCGAGATGGATGTGGGTGACGAAGCAGTGCCGGATCGACGCCGGCTCGACGCCGCGGGCCTTCAATCCGCGTTCGAGCGCGGGAACGCACGCCTGCGGCCCCGCCTCGATGAGCACGGGGCCTTCGCGCGTCTGCAGGAGGAACGAGTTCGCCGCGCCGACGAGCCCCTGATATCCCAGATCGATCGCTTCAAAGGACGGCGTCGTCGGCACGGGGTCGCGTTGTACCGCGGGCGGCGAAGCGGCGGGCGGCGATTTCCGCTCAAGCGGACTCCGCCGAACGCCGAAGGATTCCCACGGACGCTCGCATGAACCAAGACGCTCCGCTCATCCTCCTGCCCGGCATTCTCTGCGACGCCTGGTTCTTCCGCCTCCAGGCGCAGGCATTCTCGCGACGACGCGACGGTACCCCGAGGCATGTGATCGTCCCGGACTGGATCGCGCACGTCAATGCTGCGACGGCACCGGCTGCCTTCAGCGCGTCGCCGCGCGCCTGTCGTCGGCGTGGCACGAATCCGGTTTCGATGGCGCGACCGTCGTGGGCCACAGCATGGGAGGCATCATCGGCGCGCTTGCGTGCGCCGCGGGACGATTCAAGCCCGGATCGCTGCTTCTGCTCGACTCGGCCATCCCGGTCGCCGCCGAGCGTCGCCCCTTCCTCGCGGAACTCGGCGCGCGCATGCTGGCCTGCGCCGACGCCGACGCGATGAAGCAGCGACAGGCGCTCGAGCGCCTCTCGCGCGACTACGTGCTTCAGCATCTCGCGTCACCGCACGACGATCGCGACACGCTCGACCAGATCATCGAGCACATGGCCGGCGGCGACGCGTCGCGCTGCGGATCGATCTTCAAGGCCGCCTCCGTCGTCGACTTCGCGCCGGCGCTTCGCCGCATCGACGCGCGAGTCTCGGCGATCGCCGCGGATCCGGCGCGGTTGCCGATCGACGGATTCCGCGCGTGCCGCCCCACTTCGGAAGTGATGCAGATCCGGCGCGTCGGCCACTTCGTGCAACTGCTCGCGCCGAGCACCGTGAACGCGGCGATTCTCTGCATGCTCGACGGATCGCCGTTGCGCGGCGCGGGACTCGAGCCCGTGACGGCGGCCGCCGCCGCCGCGACCTCGGCGTGAGCCGCCGGCCGGTTTCGGCCGCTACTTCGGCTTCAGGATGTCGTCGAGTCCCTTCTTGATGCCCTCGGTCGCCTTCGAGCCGGCGTCCTCGAGCTGCTTGCCGACATCTCCGAGTCCCTTCTGAACTTCCTCGCCGGCCTTCCCCGAGAGCGCGGAGAGATCGACGCCGGCCCGCTTCGCGAGCGTGCCGAGATCACCGACCGGTTGCAACCCGCTGCCCGAGTCGATCGAGAGGTTGAAGTTCGCGAGTCCGCCGCCGAGTCCGGACATGCCGCCGAGCATTCCCTGGACGAGCTGCGCGGGCAGCTGCGAGGCGCCGGCTTCGATCGCCGCCTGCATCACCGCGTTCACGACGATCGCGACGAGCTGTTCCATTCCCACCGGATCCTTGCCGCCGCTTCCGAGCGATTCGAGCCGGATGCGCGCGACCTTCAGGTTCGCCGCGGGCACCTCCACCGGGAGCCCGCTCGCGGTGGCGCGGATCGAGATGTTCTCGATGAGCAGCTCGTCGATCACGAATCGACGGCTCGACGAGGACGAACCGCCCCCGCTTCCGCCTCCGCTGCCGCCGACCGTTCGCTTCATGTGATCGAGAATCGCGGTCGCGTTGCTCTCCGATCCCTTCTGCACGAGCGTGAGCGAGAGATCCGACAGCCGCACCGAGGGAATCCGCACGACATCGCCCATCAGGCTCTTCGCGTCGACCGCAAGCGACCCGTTCTGAAGCGCCAGGAACTTCGCGCCGCCGGCGTCGCCGGCGAACGAGCTCGGGTTGTCGACCGCGAGCGCCGTCATCGAGGCGCTTGGATTCAGCAGGCCGATCCGCATCGAACCGACCGTCGTGGGCGTGCCGAGCACGTGCGTGCCGGCCATTTCGACGGCCTGCTTCGCGATCGAGTCGATCGAGAACACGACCGCCGCCGCCGCCACGACGAGCAGCACGACGAGCGCGACGGCGAACTTCACGAGTCTCTTCATGATGGGAGCTCCTCCACGACGCTCGCAGTGTACCCCGCGCCGGGTCGCACGCGCCGGATCGAGTGCGGCGGCGCAGCGAGGCCGAGTTCGCGAAGCGATCGTTCGACGTGGTCAACGCGCGACGACGACGCGACCACGAGCACCGCGCCGCCGAATCCCCCGCCGACCATTCTCGCGCCGAGCACGCCCGGATCGGCGCGCAGCGCCAGCTCGACCACTCGATCGACCTCGGGAACGCTCACGTCGAAGTCGTCACGCAGCGACGCGTGGCTCGCCGAGACGATTCGTCCGAGCTCGGCCGCGTCGTCGCTGCGAAGCGCCGCGACCGCGCGATCGACTCGCGCGATCTCGCGCACCACGTGGCGCGCGCGGCGCCGAAGCGCGTCGGGCAGCGCTGCTCGCTCCACGAGCTCAAGGTCCGCATCCCGAAGCGACGACACGCCGAGCGCGGCCGACGCCTGCTCGACCTCCGCGCGGCGCCGGCCGTAGTCGCTCGAACCGAGCGCATGCCGCACGCCCGTGTCGACGAGCAGCATCGTGATCGAGGCGGGCAGCGGAATCGCCTCGAACCGGAGCGAGCGGCAGTCGAGACGAAGCGCGCAGGACGGGCGACCGACGATCGCGGTCATCATGTCCATGATTCCGCACGGCGTGCCCACGAATCGGCGCTCCGCCGACTGCAGCAGCGCCGCGAGCCGCGCCGCGGGCAACTCGCGCCCCGCCAGCC